>JACZKR010000268.1 GCA_014859945.1 Paracoccaceae bacterium
CGGCGCCCTTGCCCTTGCCTTCGGCTGTCGCACGGTCAATCGCCGCAGCGGCGCCGGGAACCGGATCAAGCGTTTCGGTCTCAACCGTTTCGGCCGCGTCAAGGATGGGCTTCGTCGCGTCCGGCGCCGCCACCGGCGCCTCTTCGCGGCGCAGGGCCGTCACGGAAATCTTGCCGGGCTGCCCGGCCAGCAGGCCCAGAGCCTCGGCCGCGTCGGATGAAATCTGCAGGGGTGGGCCGGGGTTGTCACGTTCGCGCCGGAACAGCGCCCCGATCACGAACTTGCCGTTCGCGGGGTTGCGCAGGATCACCCGCTCGGGGTCCTTGGCATCGGGCGACGCCACCCAGACCCCGCCCAGCGAGGGCCGGCCGTCCCAAAGCGCGGTATCGGTGACCTGAAAGACCTCGGGCGCCTCAACGTCGCGGTCCACCAGCTTGACCGACTTGGCCGCACCCGCTGCCGGGGCAGGCGCGCTTGCCGCCCCCTTGGGGCGTGAGGCGAAAGGCCCTCCGCCATCCTGACACCCGGCCAATGCCGCGGCCGCCACCGCGAGAACCATGAACCGCCTGATTGCCATGCCTGCCATGCCTTGCACCTCTTGGCGCGTTCTGCCGACGCGCTTGCCCCGGGGTGGCCCCCCTTGCCCGAACGGCGGCATGATACAGGCCCCGGGCCGCAGAAGGAAGGGTGCGCAGGCCGATGGGCGGAAAACAGGGCGTGATCGGCCACCGTCCGGGCGCACATGCTCTGGACCTTGGCGCGCGGTTGTGGTGAATGGGGCCAGGTCCGGCGCCCGGCGCCCGCCCAAGGAAGTGTGGCCGAGTGGTTTAAGGCTCTGGTCTTGAAAACCAGCGTGGGGGGAACCCCACCGTGGGTTCGAATCCCACCGCTTCCGCCACACCCCGCATCCGCGCCCGCTGGCCTAGTAGCCCTTCACCGTCTCGGCCGTGCTCTGGCGCAGCTCGGCCAGTGTGCCGGCCAGCGCGTTCACGAACAGCCGGACATCGGTCAAGAGTGAGGTGAAGTGGAACCCCTGCGCCTGCATGGCCCGGGCCATGGCGGGCGATCCGGTATGGATGCCGGCGATGCGGCCGGCGGCGCGGGTGCGGGTGACGATCTGCGCGATCGCGTCCAGAACCGCCGGCGCCTTGGGCTCCAGCGTTGGCTCGAACCCCATCGAAAGGCCCAGATCGGAAGGGCCGACATAGATGCCGTCGATGCCCTCAACCGCCAGGATCGCATCGAGATTGGCCAGCGCCTCGCGGGTTTCGATCATCGCCAGCAGCACGATCCGGTCGTTGGCGGCACGGGCATAACTCGGACCATGGACCAGATTCGCGCGGGTCGGGCCGAAGGATCGCCCACCCAAGGGGGCATAGCGCGCGGCCTCGACCAGACGGCGCGCGTCTTCGGCGGTGTTGATCATCGGGCAGATCAGCCCCGAAAACCCGGCGTCCAGACATTTCATCACGATTCCGGGTTCATTCCACGGCACGCGGACCAGAACCGGGGCGGGCAGCCCCTGCAGCACCTGCAACAGGGTCAGGGCGGTCTGATAGTCGATCAGCCCATGCTGCAGATCGACCGTCATCATGTCGAACCCGGCGCGGCCCATGATCTCGGCTGTAAGGGCCGAGGGGATGGCGCACCAGCCGTTGACGGCGGTGCCTCCGGCGGCGAAATGGGCCTTGATATCACTGATCGGCATGGGCTTTCCTTCAGGCAAGCCAGCCGCGCAGGGCGCGCAGCGTGGCGTCGGGTTGTTCCAGCGGCGGCAGATGCGCGGCGCCGGGAATGATCTGCAGCTGCGACTGCGGCATCAGCCGGTGCATCAGCTGATGGCGGTCCAGCGGGCACAGCCTGTCATCCGCCCCCATCAACACAAGCGCCGGCCCGGTGAAGGCCGCAAGCGTCGCCTGCTGGTCGGGCCGGTCGCGCAGGGCGTGCGACTGCTGTGCAAAGACCTGCGGGCCCAGCGCCAGTGCCATATCCATGCACAGATCAAGGATTTCCGCCTTGCGGGGGCCGGGGGCAAGGTAGTTGGGCTTCATGTCGTCGCGCATGACACCCTCCAGATCGCCCGCCAGCGCCCGGTCGATCTGCGGTGCGCGGCGGGCCTGCACCTCGGCCGTTTCGGCGCGGGGGTTGGTGTCAAGCAGCGCCAGCCGCGCGACCCGATCCGGCGCCTGCCGAAGGATTTCCATGGCAAGGATCCCGCCCATCGACAGGCCGGCCAGCGCAAAGCGCGGCGGCGCATCGGCCAGAAACCCGGCCGCCAGCGCCGCCATCGTCGCGGCGCCGGTCGGCAGGTGGTGGATCACCGGCACATCGAGCGCGCGGTCGATCCCGCCCCACATCCAGGCGTCGCACATCATGCCGGGAAGAAGGACCAGCGGGATCACAGGGGCCAAATTCCCTGGAAGGAATTTGCAAAACTCTTCGAAGAGTTTTGGCCCTTACCCCACACGCCGCGCCCCTTCCTTCAGCGTTGCAAGCTTTGCCCAGGCGATTTCGGGGTCCACCGCGCCGAAGCCGGCAAAGGTGCCAAAGCCGCAGTCGGAACCGGCGATCACCCTGTCAGACCCGAGGATATCCGTAAATCGTTCAAGGCGTTGCGCCACAAGATCGGGGTGTTCGACAAAGTTCGTCGTCGTGTCCACCGCGCCCGGGATCAGCACCTTGTCATCGGGAATTTCGGCCGCGCGGTCGCGGAATACCGTCCATTCATGGCCGTGACGGGGGTTTGCGGTTTCAAAGAGGATGTAGCGGGCGGGAACCTTCATCAGCAGCGGAAAGACCTTGGCCATGTCGATGTCGCAGACATGGGGGCCTTCGTAGTTGCCCCAGCAGATATGCAGGCGGATGCGGTCCTGCGGCAGGCCGTCCAGCGCGTGGCGCAGCGCCTCGACATGGGTTTCGGCCACCGCAAGGAATTGCGCGTCGGTCAGGTCTGTGAACAACATATGCCGCGACAGCGCCAGATCGGGGCAATCCAGCTGCAGGTCAAGACCGGCGTCCAGGATGGTGCGATATTCGTCACGCATCGCATCGGCCAGGGCATGCAGATAGGTCTCGCGGTCCCGGTAATAGGCGTTCTGCAGGAACAGGCTGATCACACCGGGCGAGGCGGCGTTCATGAAGCCGCGCGCAACCCCATGCGCGGCCATCGCCGATTTCAGGTTGGCGATATCCTTGCCCAACTCGCCCTGACCTTTCGACGCGACCGGGCCAACGCATTGAGGACGCGCGTATTTTGGCGTACCGCCTTCCTTCGCCAGCCGGTCGAGGAAGCTGGGGAACAGCTTCAGGTCCGCCGGTGCGTTGCGGGGGCTGTCGCCGTCAAAACCGGTGTAGCGGTCTTTGACATAGGTCGCATAGCTGATCTTCGACGCCTCTCCGTCCGAGACGATGTCGATGCCCGCTTCCTTCTGGCGGCGGACGTTTTCCATCACCGCCGCCGCCATGCAGGCGTCGAAGGCGGCGGGGTCGTAAGCCCCGCCGCTTTCGCGGGCAAAGAGGAAATCCACCACCTCTTGCGGGCGGGGGAGAGAGCCGACATGGGTGGCGGGAATGGGCATCGGAACCTCGCTGAACGGCGTCTTTCGGGCGTCTTCTTTCCGTCTTCCTTGCGTCTTCCTTCCGTCTCTACAGAAGGCGTCCGGTCAGGCCTGCGGGGTCGTCGGTGGCGATGACCCGGTACAGGCTGGATTCGCCGGTCATCGAGGGGGCAAGGCTGTGTTCCAGCCCGGGCGGAATGGCCGCGGTGTCGCCGGGGTTCAGCACGGTCGAGCCGCCCGACCACGACAGCCGCCAGTAGCCGCGCATCGGCATCAGCACCTCGTGCCGGGTCAGGGTATAGGGGGTTTCGGGGATCGAGTTGCGCGACAGGAACTCGACATCAAAGCCGGGGCGGTCGCGCAGCTTGCCGTTGGCGCCGATCACCTTGGCGGGCTGGCGGTCGGAAAGCGCCATCAGGTCCCAGTAACGGGCGACGTGGTTCGGGATCACCTCGGCGGTGGTGGGTTCGGGGAAGGCCTTCAGCTCTTCCTCGGTCAGAAGCGGCATCGGCGGCACGCCTTCGGGCAGGTTCTGGCCTTTCTTGGTGTCGTAGAGCTTGCCGTTCTTGCCCAGCACCAGCCCGTAATCCTTGGCGTCTGTGATGACCTGCGGCGCCCAGACCACGCCGCCCCCGGCATCGTCGCCGCCCAGGATCGCCATGATCATCCCGTAATCGGTGCCGACGTTTTCGAACGCGCGAAAGATGCCGGTGGGGATGTTGAAGATGTCGCCTTCCTCGGCAATGAACTCTCCCGCCGTGCCCCAGCGGCCCCAGAAGAACCGCCAGCGGCCTTTCAGGACAAAGAACACCTCGGCGGTGCGGTGGCTGTGCAGGCTGTTGCGGCAGCCGGGGGGCTGGCCCGCCGCGCCGATGTTGAAGCCCGGCGTCTCGCGGATGTGGACGTGCTGATCGGGGGATTCCGACACGCCGCCGCCGATGATGGTGAAGTTTTCCTTGCGGTTTGAGCCCGGCGTATGGGCGTCGATGAAGGCGGTCTTGCAGGGGCGCAGATCGCCGTAGCGGACGATGCGGGCTTCCATCTGATCGGGGGTCATTGGTTTATCCTTGGTAGGAGTGGTCGGGGAGGGCCAGCAGGATCTGTTTCCAGATGGAAACCTCGTCCCACAGGCTGAATTCGCGGCGCAGGCCCCAGGGCCCGAACTCGGTATGGGTGAAGCCCATGATGTGAACCGGTGTGCCGGTCGGGGCGCCGAACAGGCCGAAACCGGTGTGATGCCCGTCCAGCGACCAGCGGATGGCGGCGCGGTCGGGCTGACCCGCGTCGGCGCGGCCGATCTGGTGGTGGATGGTGAAGCGGGCATCGGGGAAGCAGGTGCGCAGTTGCATCCACTGGGCTTCGGCAAACGGAATGCCCCAGCCGGTGACGCCGCCCGCATGCGAGATGTGGACCGCCCGGTCATAGCTGCGGCCGATGACGGCCACGTCCTTGGCCATGATCGCGGTCAGGATATCGGCCAGCTTTTGCCCCAGCGGGTGGTCGTTGCCGCGGCCCTGATAGGGGCCGGGCAGGTCAATTCCGGGGGTGAAGGGGCGCCGCGCCTTCTCCGGCCCGCCTTCGCGCGTGATCGACGCGCGCGCCCAGGCCTCGGGGCTGTGGCCCAGTTGCCTGACCATCGACCCCATGTCGTAGCACAGCCATTCGTCGGTGATGACGTCGTCCTGAACATAGCAATCGGCGATGCAGCGGGCGGCCACCACGCGGCCGGTCGGCGGGCCGAAAACGCCGTGGCCGGTATGCGTGCCGATGATCATCGAGCGGTGGGACGACAGATAACCGCTGGCTTCATCCCCCGACCAGATCACGTCATCGCCATAGATCTGGCGGTCGGGGAAGGCGGCAAGGCTGGCCAGCGTGTCGTTGATCACATCGACATTGCCGGTCATCACACCCAGCGTGCTACGGGCGATCATGTCGCGGCCATAGGCCTGATGCAGCGAGGCGATCTGGCGGCCTTCCCAGATTTCCCAGGTGACGCCCTGGATGTAGTCGGGAAGATTTGCGAAGCGCGAAGCCATTGGTTTTCCTTCAGTCTGCGGTCCAGCCGCCATCGACGATCAGTGAGGTTCCGGTGATCAGCGCCGCCGCGTCCGAGGCCAGGAAGGCGACAGCGCCCATGATGTCGGTCACCTCGCCCACCCGGCCCAGCTTGATCTTTGATGCGATCCAGGCGGCGCGTTCGGGGTTGGCAAAGGTGGAGGCGGTCAGCGCGGTGCGGATGAAGGTCGGCGCGATGGTGTTCACGCGGATGCCCTTCGGCCCCCATTCGATGGCCATCGACTTGGTCATCCCCTCCACCGCGTGCTTGGTGGCGGAATAGACCGCGCGGTCGATGCCGCCGACATGGGCCATCTGGCTGGTGATGTTGATCAGCGACCCCGGCTTGCCCTCGGCCAGAAGGCGCTTGGCGACCGACCGGGTCAGGAAGAAGGCGGCGCGGAGGTTCAGGTTCGCGACCGCGTCAAAATCCCCGGCCGTGGTGTCAATGGCGGGGGCGTGGCGGGCAAGGCCGGCCGAATTGACCATGACGTCGAAGGCCGGCCGCGCGGCCAGCGCCGCCTCGGTCGCCGCTGTATCGGTGATGTCCAGCGGCAGGACATCGGCCTTCCAGCCCTCGGCCCGCATTTCGGTGGCGAGCGCCTGCAGATCAGGCTCCCGCCGGGCGCACAGCGTGACCTCGGCCCCCTGCTCGGCCAGCGCCACCGCACAGGCCGCGCCGATGCCGGACGACGCCCCCGCCACCAGCGCACGGCGTCCGTCCAGCCGGAACGAAGGGGTGCGCGGCAGGGTCATGGCAGGATTATCCTTGCGGTCTGGTTCGGAAATGCTGCCTTGTCGTCATCTTGCCAGCGCAGTTCGATGTCGAGCGGTACCTGGTAGCGTTCCGCAAGCGCGGCAAGATTCCTGCAAATGCGATTGGCCTCAAGACCTTGAAAAGAGAAGCCCGCAGTGGGCACATAGCGATAGCCGTTTTCGGCATGATTGCCCTGCATCACGTTCGCCTGAAGCAGTGACTGCACGTCGCTCGGCTCTGCGCCTCTCGCCACACAGGCAGCGATCATGTCCTCTAAGATGTTATTCCAGTATCTTTGGCTGGCGGGCTTCCCAGCGACTTTCGCAGACAGGATCGTCGTGAACTTCACAGACGGAAGCTCCTTGCCCCCGAAGCGCATCTCCAGAGTGGTTGCAGATTGTTTGGACGCTTTTAGGCTCTCATGCTCCGACAGGATGCGGTCAAGAACAGAGACGGTCGTATCCACAAGCGGCTCGGCGTGATGCTTGAGGTAGTTCAGGGCGAAGTCGCTGACATTAATTGTGGGCATTGATTTCCTCCATGGTCTATCCACATGGGGAGATATGCCAACGACACAATCTGATATCAAGTGATAAAATTGATACGACATGATATCACTCGGCTGCCGTCCCGTATTCGACATTGCGCCCGCCATAGCGCCGGACGCGGATGTTGCATTGCTCGGCATGGCCGACGAAGCCTTCCAGCATGCACAGGCGCGAGCCATAGGCGCCGACCAGGGCGGCGGCGGCATCGGTCGTCACCCGTTGATAGCTGTGAGTTTTCAGGAATTTGCCCACCCAAAGCCCGCCGGTATAGCGCCCGGCTTTCTTCGTCGGCAGCGTGTGGTTGGTCCCGATCACCTTGTCGCCGTTCGCGACATTGGTGCGCGGGCCAAGGAACAGCGCGCCGTAGCTGTGCATGTTGGCCAGATACCAGTCGTCGCGGTCGGTCATCACCTGCACATGTTCGCTGGCGATGTCATTGGCGACCGCCAGCATCTCATCATGCGTGTCGCACAGAATCACCTCGCCATAGTCGCGCCAGCTGATGGCGGCGGTGGCGGCGGTGGGCAGGATGGTCAGCAGGCGGTCGATTTCGGACAGCGTGCCCTCAGCCAGTTTGCGGGAATTGGTCACCAGCACGGCGGGGGAGTTATAGCCGTGTTCGGCCTGACCGAGGAGGTCGGTCGCACACATCTCGGCATCTACCGTGTCGTCGGCGATCACCATCGTTTCGGTCGGACCGGCGAAAAGGTCGATGCCGACGCGGCCGTAAAGCTGACGCTTGGCTTCGGCGACAAAGGCGTTGCCGGGGCCGACCAGCATGTCCACGGGCTTGATGGTTTCGGTGCCGATGGCCATGGCGCCCACGGCCTGCATGCCGCCGAGGACGTAGATTTCATGCGCGCCGCCCATATGCATGGCGGCGACGATGGCGGGGTGGGGGGCGCCGTTCACCGGCGGCGCACTGGCGATGATGCGCGGCACGCCGGCGACGGCGGCGGTCAGCACCGACATATGGGCCGAGGCGACCATCGGGAACTTGCCGCCCGGCACATAGCAGCCCACCGACTGCACCGGGATGTTGCGGTGGCCAAGGATGACGCCCGGCAGGGTTTCGACCTCGACATCGGTCATCGAGGCGCGCTGCACCTGGGCAAAGCGGCGGATCTGATCCTGGGCGAAACGGATGTCGGCGATGTCGCGCGGGGCGACCTTCTGGACGGCCGCTTCGATTTCGGACGCGGTCAGGCGGAAGGCGGGCGGGTCATATTTGTCGAACTTCACCGACAGGTCGCGCACGGCCGCGTCGCCCCGGGCCGAAATGTCGGCCAGGACCGATTCCACAGTGGCGCGGACCTGCGCATCGTCTGCCGCGCGTTCCGCCTCGGGCTTGCCGCGCTTGAGCCAGGTGATCGCCATGGGAGCCTCATTTGAATACGTTTGCAATATGCTTAGATCATCGGTGGCGGGGATGGCAAGGGCCAACTTGCGCCAATCCACAGCGGATTGTCGCCAAGCGGCGAATCTGGCTTGCGGCCTGCTGAATAGGGAATTGCAGACGTATGCAAAATGCACTAGAAGAAAGACCAGATTCACGCCCGGCCGCCCGGCCGAAAGGAGCAAAGATGTCCGCCTCGTCCGCAGCCTATCCTTCCGCAAAAGTCACATGGGTCAAGTCCCCCGGCCGCAGCGCCGAAAATGACAACAAGCCGGTTGCCGAACTGGTCGCGGGCGTGCTGGCCGAGGTGAAGGCCCGGGGCGATGCGGCGGTGCGGGAATATTCGCTGAAATTCGACAATGCCCAAGTCGAGGCGCTGGAAATCAGCATGGCCGAACGCGAGGCGGCCGTGGCCGCGCTGGACCCTCAGACCCGCAAGGATACCGAATTTGCCATCGCCAACGTGCGGCGGTTCGCTGAGGCGCAGCTGGCGACGATCCTGCCTCTGGACATGGAATCGCTGCCCGGCGTCTTCATGGGCCACCGGGTGATTCCGATTGACCGGGTGGGCTGCTATGTGCCGGGCGGGCGGTTCCCGCTGCTTTCCGCGCCGATCATGACCATCGTTCCGGCCAAGGTTGCCGGCGTGAAAGAGGTGATCGCCTGCCTGCCGCCGAACGCGCATCAGGCGATGGTGGCGGGCTGCCATCTGTCGGGGGCGGACCGCGTCTTCCGCATCGGCGGGGCGCAGGCGATTGCGGCGATGGCCTATGGCACCGAATCGGTGCCGCCGGTGATGAAGATCATGGGGCCGGGCAATGCCTTTGTGAACGAGGCGAAGCGGCAGGTCTTTGGCCCGGTCGGCATCGACCAGCTGGCGGGGCCGTCGGAGATCTACATCCTGGCGGATGAGACAGGCGATGCCGAGATGATCGCGACCGACCTTCTGGCGCAGGCAGAACATGACGTGCGGACGCGGGTCGGGCTGATCACCACCCACCGCCCGCTGGCCGAAGCCGTTGTGGCCGAGGTTGAAAAGCAGCTTGCCGGCCTGTCGACGGCCGCGGTGGCGGCCCCGGCCTGGCGCGACTATGGCGAAATCGCGGTTTGCGAGGATGAGGCGGCGATGATCGCCTATTCCGATTTCATTGCCGCCGAACACCTGCAGGTTCACGGGCGCGACCCGCACGGGCTGGCGAAGAAGCTGACCAACTACGGCTCGCTGTTCATCGGGGAACTGGCCAGCGTGGTCTATTCCGACAAATGCTCGGGCACCAACCACACCCTGCCGACCATGGCGGCGGGGCGCTATACCGGCGGGCTTTGGGTGGGCGCCTATGTGAAGATTGCCACGCATCAGTGGCTGACCGAGGAAGGCGTCAAGCAGGTCGCCCCGCCGGCGGCGCGTCAGGCGGCCAGCGAGGGGCTGGAAGGCCACCGCCGGGCGGCGCAGCTGCGGCTGGACCGGATGCAGGTGCGGTAAGCGCGCGCCCTGTGGCCGGCCCCGGAGGGTTTCACACCCTCCGGACCTCCCGTGGGATATTTCAGGACAGATGAAATCAGGCGGGCGGGCGCTGGACGGAATGGTCCGTCGCCCGCTCGAACGCATGGCCGGCGGCGCAGATGAGGTCTTCGTCGCCCGGGCGGCCGATGAGCTGCAGGCCAAGGGGGAGGCCGTTTTCAAACCCGGCGGGAAGCGACAGGGCCGGCTGGCCGGTCAGGTTGAAGGCGATGGTGCGCATCGGCGTCCAGACCGCCTTTTCGCCGTCGAAGGCCGCGAAGGGCAGCGCGGGCGTCAGGGTGGTGGCCGTCAGGATCAGGTCGCAGCCCGCCATGGCGGCCAGCATTTCGGCCGTCAGGCGGGTTTGCGCCTGACGGGCCCTTGCCACGTCTTCGGCGTCGATGGCGGCGCCGAAGGCCAGGCATTGCAGGGTGGGGCGGCCGTAGGCGCCGGCGTGGTCGCGGATCAGCGCGCGGTGTTCCTCCAGCGCCTCGGCATGCAGGATGACCGAGGCGGCGGCTTCATAGGGTGCATAGTCGGGGAGCGTCACCAGACGGATCTGCGCGCCGAGGAGGGAAAGGGTGGAGGCCGCCGCATCCAGCGCGCGGATCAGGGCGGGGCTGGCCTGCGGATCATCGGCGAACCAATTGCGGGCAAAGCCGATGGTCAGGCCATTGACGGGCTGGCCGATGCGGGCAGAGGCGGGGCGCCAGTCGCCTTCGCTCATCGCGTCCAGCGCAAGGGCTGCTTCTTCCACCGTTGCGGCGAGCGGGCCGGTATGATCGAGGCTGGCGGAAAGCGGGAAAGCGCCGGCGCGCGACACCCGGTCATAGCTGGGCTTGAGGCCGACGCAGCCGCAATAAGCCGATGGCGAACGGATCGAGCCCCCGGTGTCGGTGCCGATGGCCATGCGCACAAGGCCCCCGGCCACGGCGGCGGCCGAGCCCGAGGAGGAGCCGCCGGTGATATGCGCGGTGTTCCACGGGTTGCGGGCCGGCGGGTCGGGCAGCGACAGGTCCGGGCCGACCATGGCGAATTCATAGGTCGCGACTTTGCCGATCAGGACCGCGCCCTGTGCGCGCAGGCGGGCGACGGCCGGGGCGTCGGTTTCGGCGATGCGGCCGGCGAGGACGCGCGAGCCCGAGGTGGCGGGCTGACATGCCACGTCGATCAGGTCTTTCACCGCCACCGGCAGGCCGCAGAACGGGCCGGGATCACCGGCGCGCAACAGCGCGTCGGCGCAGTCGGCCTGTTCCAGCGCATCGGCGGCGATATGGGTGAAGGCGTGCAGCTGCGGGTTGCGGGCCGCGATGCGGTCCAGCACCGCCTGCGTCAGGTCGCGCGAGGTAAGGGTGCCGGCACGCAGGGCGGCGGCGGCCTCGGGCAGGGGCAGATCGGCAGGGTGGGTCATTCGGGCTTTGTCAGATATGCCTGAACCCTGGCCACCTCACCGCGCAGGTGCTGTGCCCCGGCCCAAGCGGCGGCGAAGGCCTTGTCATCCAGCGTAAGGCCAAGGGCGGCAAGGCGGGAGCGAAACTCGGCTTCGGTCATGGCGCGTCCCCGTAGCGGCGGGTTGAGCCGCGGATGACCAGTTCACCGTTCAGGACGACATGGGGTGACCCGGTTTCATCGCCGTCGATGCGGGCCAGCAGCATGGTGACGGTTTCGGCAACCATCAGTTCGACACGCTGGCGGAAGCTGGTCAGGTTGTAGGCGGGCCAGGCGGCGGGCGGCACATCGTCAAACCCCACGACCGAGACATCGCCCGGGATCTTCAGCCCCAGTTCAAAGCGCAGCACGTCCATCACCGCGAATGCCATGTGGTCATTGGCGACAAAGACGGCATCGGGGCGGCGCGAGGTGGCGAAAAGCTCGCGCGCGGCGGATTGGGCGGTGCGGTAGTCGAAATTGCCCTCGGCCCGGGCGAAAAGCTCTACCCCCGCCTCGGCCAGCCCGGCGCGGAAGCCGGCCTCACGGTCAATCTGGGTGGTCGCGCCGGAAAAGCCGGCAATATAGGCGATGCGCCGGTGGCCAAGGGAACAGAGGTAATCGGCCAGAACCTTGCCGCCGGCGTAGTTGTCGGAGGTAACGGAACAAAGGTTCTTGTCGGCATGGCCGCGGTTGAACAGCACCACGGGAATGCCGGTGGACTGACAGCGCGCCGCGAGTTCCGACGACAGCGAGACCGAGGCCAGCACGATGCCATCGACCTGATAATCCATGATTTCGCTGACCACCTTGTCAACGTTGTCCACGTTGACCGGGGCCAGAAAGATCAGGACGTGATAGCCGACCTTCTGCAGTTCCACCGAAAGGCGTTCGACCATCTCGGGATAGAAGTAGTTTTCCAGATAGGCGACGACGAGGCCGATGATCCGGCTTTTGCCGGACTTCATGGCGCGGGCCAGAACGTTCGGCCGGTAGCCCAGCTGGGCGGCGGCGGCCAGCACCTTGTCGGCGGTTTTTCTGGACACCGAAGAACCGGGCGTAAAGACGCGGCTGACGGCCGACTGGCTCACGCCCGCCAGTGCCGCAACTTCCAGTGAGGTTACCTTTTCAGCCATTTGCCCTCCGACCTGCGGGGCAAGTCTTGGGCGAGTTGGCGGCGGCGGGCAAGCCCGTCATAGCCTTGCGCCGGTCTTCCGGTTGAACAGGTGAATCCGGTCGGCCGGGATCGCGACATGCAGGGGGGCACCGATGTCGATGCGGAAGTCCTTGGGCGCGCGGACCGACACCAGCGCCTCGCCGATGCGGACCGAGACAAGGGTGGCATCGCCCAGAAGCTCCATCGAATAGACCGGCGCGGTCAACTGGGCGGGGGTGGGCGAGACCTGCACATCCTCGGCCCGGAAGCCAAGGGTCACGGGGCCCTGACCCGGCGCGGGAACGGCGATGCCCTCGGCCCGGAAATGGCCGTCAACGATGTCTCCGTCGATCAGGTTCATGGCCGGGGAGCCGATGAAGCTGGCGACAAAGGTGTTGGCGGGGCGGTCGTAGATCTCGGTGGGGGTGCCAAGCTGCTGGACCAGCCCATGGTTCATCACGACGACGCGGTCGGCCAGCGTCATCGCCTCGATCTGGTCGTGGGTGACGTAGATCGTGGTGCGCTTCAGCGTGTGGTGCAGGTTCTTGATCTGCGCCCGGGTCGAGACGCGCAGCTTGGCGTCAAGGTTCGACAGCGGTTCATCCATCAGGAAGGCGTTGGGTTCGCGCACGATGGCGCGAGCAAGGGCCACGCGCTGACGCTGGCCACCTGACAGGGCGGCGGGGCGGCGTTCCAGGAAGGGGCCAAGCTCGACCATCTGCGCGGCTTTCATCACGCGGTCGTGGTGTTCCGACGCGGGGATTCGGCGGACGCGCAGGGGGAAGCGGATGTTTTCATAGACCGACAGGTTCGGGTAAAGCCCGTAGGACTGGAAGACCATCGAGATGTCGCGGTCTTTCGGCTCCAGCTTGTTGACCATGCGGTCACCGATCCAGATTTCGCCCTCGGTCACGTCCTCCAACCCCGCGATCATCCGCATCGTGGTGGTCTTGCCGCAGCCCGAGGGGCCGAGAAGGACCAGGAATTCGGCGTCGGCGATGTCGAGGTTGAAATTGTCGACGCCGACATAGCTGCCCCAGCGTTTCGAGACGTTCTTCAGGCGGATCTGGGCCATGGGATTATCCTTTGACGGCGCCGGCGGTCAGACCGGAAACGATCTGGCGCTGGAAGAAGAGGACGAGGATGAAAAGCGGCACGGTGGCCGAAACGACGGCGGCAACGGCGAACATGACGTTGCCCTCGTTCTGGATGGAGCCGAGGAAGCTGGCGATCTTGGGCACCATGGTCTGGTTTTCCTGCGCCAGCAGCATCGAGGTTACGGCGAAGTCGTTGTAACCCAGAAGGAAGCTGAACAGGCCGGTGGTGATGACGCCGGGCCACATGACCGGGATGATGACCATGCGGAAGGCCTGAAACCGCGTGCAGCCGTCAACCATCGCGCTTTCGTCCAGATCCTTCGGGATCGACAGGAAGAACGAGTGCAGCATCCACAGCGTGAAGGGCTGGTTGATGGCGACAAGCACGATGATCGTCGTCGGCAGCACCCCCCAGATGTTCAGCTGGAAGAACGGCAGCATGTAGCCCGAGACCAGCGTGATGTGCGGCATGGCGCGGAAGATCAGCGCGGCGATCAGGATCCAGAAGGCGTAACGATAGCCCGAACGCGCCAGTGCATAGCCCCCTAGCGTGCCGATGGTCAGCGAGATCAGGGTGACCGACAGCGTCACGATCAGCGTGTTGATCGCGGCTTTCCAGAATTCGTTCTTCACCCAGGCGCCATCATAGCCCGCAAGGGTGAAGGCGCCGCCGGTCTGGGCCTGCGTGCGGGTGCCTTCGATCGCGCTCCACCACGACTGGCGCGAGAAGAAGTCGGCCTCGACCTTGAAGCTGCCCCAGACGGTCCAGGCGAAGGGGAAGGCGGCGGCGATGACCCAGATCACAAGGAAGGCAAGGATCAGGGCGTTCAGCGCGACGGGGCGGCGGGTGGCAACGGACATCTTACACCGCCTTCCGGTTGAATTCGCGCCAGGTGCGGCGCAGGACGGGGGTCAGCAGGATCAGCACGCCGACGATGGTGATGACCGAGGTCGATGCGGCCGAGCCGAAAAGCTGGGCGTCCTGTCCGACAAGGTCGTTGAAGACCAGCCACGACAGCGAGGTGGCATTCGCCTCGGCCGAAAAGCCGACGATGGGTTCGAAGACGCGGAAGTTGTCCATCAGCTGCACCAGCGCAACGAAGGTGGCCAGCGGCGCGAGGTGGGGCATGATGACATGGCGCGTCACCTCCCAGCGGCTGGCGCCGTCGATCTTGGCGCTTTCCACGGTGTCCTGCGGCACGGTCTGCAGGCCGGCATAGAACACGACGAAAGAGAAGGGGCCGTTGGTCCAGACGCCATAGACCAGCAGCACGATCCAGGTGAGGACGGGCGAAGCGCGCAAGGACAGCGTCGGATCTCCGGTCAGGCTTTGCAGCGTTGCCCCCAGGATGCCCGAGGGGTTGAACATCCACGCCAGGATCAGCGAGCCGACCAGCGGCGTGATGATCATCGGCAGGATCGAGACGAAGATCGTCGGGCCTTTCAGCAGGCCGGGCAGGGTGTTGACGGCCAGCGCGATGGCAAAACCCAGCGCCATCGCCAGCGGCGTGACCAGAAAGCAATAAACCAGCGTGAAGGACAGGGCCTTGTAGAAGGGCAGGTTGAAGATGCGGGCCGCCACATCGCCGAAGCCCCGGTTGTCGGCCAGAATGGCGCCGATCTCATCCACCGCAAGGTGGTTGCGGTTCAGGTAGTTGGCAAAGCCCGCGAACTGGCCCATCGGCTGGTCGGCCTGCAGTTTCTGCATGGCGGCCGTATCGACGCGGGTCTGGGTTTCGCAGCCGAAGGGCGTACAGTTTTCCACCGTGATCAGCACCGCTTCGTGCTGGACGAACAGCGACTGCACCACGACCGACAGGATGGGCAGCGTGATGAACAGCACCATCGCCAGGATCGACGGAAAGATGAAGACGAAGAAGGTGCGGTGTGGCATCGGGGCAATCCGGGGGCGCAGGGGGCCGCAAGGGCTCCGGTGGGGACGCTTCGACAAGGGTGCGGGTGAAAGAAGCCCGGCCGCAAGCGGTATTGCGGCCGGGCAGGTCGGGGGGAACCCGTTACTTCAGGAAGCCGCCTTCCTTGGCAGCGGCGTCATAGGCGGCCTTCACATCGGCCAGCGCCTGATCGGCGTCTTCCTTGCCGGCGATGAAATCGGCCAGTTCGGTGGACAGCGCGGTGTGCAGAAGGCCCATGTAGGGCTGCATCGGATAGGCGCGGGCGCCGCCGGTGGCATTGCCGATCACGCCGACGGCGGTCGGGCCGGGCTGATAGCCGGCAACCAGCCAGGTGGCGGCATCGGGGTGCGCGGCCACGGTTTCGGGGCTGATGCCCTTGACCATCGCCTGGAACGACACTTCGGCATCGGCGTCCGAGATGTTCTTGGCGATGGTGAAGCCGTCCCACCACAGCGCCGCCGCCGGGATCGTGCCGCCGCCGATGGTCGGCGCCGCGGCAAAGCCGGTGTTGGCCGCCACCTCGGGGTTGGCCTTGGCCGGGTCGATCGCGGCCCCGGCGAGCGAGCCCCACTGGTTCATCAGCGCGACGTTGCCGGCATCCCAGACCTTGTTCAGCTCATTCGCGTCATAGGTCAGGTAGTCGGGGTTCATGAAGCCGGTCATGGCGCGCATGGTTTCCAGCACCTTGCGGCCCTGATCGTTGTCGATGGCGAGTTCCGCGCTGCCGGGGGCAAAGAACTCACCGCCGGTGCCCAGATACATGTTCACGAATTCCGCGGCGAGGTCCCAGCCGGGCTTGTCGGACGCGGCCAGCGGATAGTCCATCAGGCCCGCATCCTTGATCGCCTGCGCGGCGGCCAGCATTTCCTCATAGCTGGTCGGCACGGCGACACCGGCCTTTTCCAGAATGTCCTTGCGATAGAACAGGTGCTGGCCGTTGCCCATGAAGGCGATGGCCATGACCTTGCCGTCGATCTTGATCAGCTGGTTCGGCTGCAGCGAGGCGCCGTATTTGGCCACAAGGTCATCCAGCGGGCGGATCAGGTCGCCGTTCAGCAGCGGCACGATCGAGTTGTTGGCAACCACGGCGACGGTGTATTCGGCCGGGTTCACGGTCAGGGCGGGGCCCTGGATGTTCTTGTGTTCGGCGGTGGCGTTGGCGGTCACCTTCACATCGGCCGTCGCGCAGGAGGTGGCGACATCGTTGATGATGCGCAGCGCCTCGAAATCGTTCGACAGGATGCGGACCGAGCCCGCGCCCTGGATGCCGCAATCGGCAAAGGCGGCCGAGGCGGAAAGCAGGGCGGCCAGGCTGACCGCGCCCGCCGCGAAGGTTCTGGTGATCTTCATCGTCTTCATTCCCTCTGCTGGCGACATGTCGCCGGTTACCTGTCGGACGGCGGGATTCTGTGCTCCGGCCTTGATGTGTAGCGTAAACATCTTTTGCATACGAATGCAAACAGAATGTGCGGCAGGCTGCCACAGGCCCGAAATGCAAAACGGCCCGCCGGGGGCGGGCCGTCTGGCGGATTGGCGGGGGGTCAGTTGCCGGCGATCAGGCCGGCGGCCTTCACATCGGCCATCTGCGCCAGTTTCACCTGCACCAGCGCCGAAGCCTCATCATAGACCCGCCATTCATCGACGATCTTGCCGTTCTTGTAGTGGAAATGGGTGATGCCCATGATCTGCACCCGCTTGCCGGTGGGCGCGCCCAGGTGGTTCAGGATGCCATAGCCGATATGGTGGCCTTCCATGATCCAGCGCACCGCAACCTTCTCGCCGCCTTCCTCGCAGGGGGTCGAGCAGATGTGCTGCACGGTGAAGGCCGCATCGGGGATCGACCCGATCAGGCCCAGCGTCTGATGGATGATCGCCGCGTGGCCGTAAAGTTCGGCCATCAGGGGGCCGTGGTATTGCGCGGTGGGCGCATAGACCTTGGCGATGGTGCCCAGCATCTTGCGGTTGAAGACATCGTGCAGCCAGCGCAGCGTGTGGCGTTCCAGATCGGTCGCGGCAAGGCTCAGGTCCGGCTCTGCCTCGGGCGGGTACTGGCCGATCTGGGCGCGGTTTTCGCCGATATCCATCGAAACCATGCCCTTGTCGAAGGCCGCCTTCGCGATGCGCTCGGCATAGCCCTGAACGTCGATCCCCAGTTGCTGCAGGATTGCGGTGGTGTCGGCCACCACCCATTCGCGGTAGATCTTGTTTTCATAGATCATGCAGTCGGCGACGGTGCGCGAGGTGAACATCCGCCCCGTGGCCGGGCCAAGATGGCCGTTCTGGCTGTGCCGCCCGGTGCCGGTGACAAGGTGCGAGGTGTAAAAGCCGTCGTCCTCATTCCCCTTCCAGATGACATGGGTCGCCATGCCGCGGCGTTCGGGAAAGCTGACGAGCCGCTGGATCGTGTCGCGGACGACCTCTTCGCGGGTGTAAAGCGTGCCGGTGGTGCCATAAAGCACGCAGTTGTGGGTGTAGTGGCTGTAGATCAGGCCGATGTCGCGCTCGTCCCAGATCAGGTGGGTGCAGCGCACGATGTAATCGACGATGTCGGTGTAGATCGCGTCGAAGCCGCGCATGGCCTGCGTGCGCTTGCCGTTCTGCGGCGCAAGGTCGGTGTAGTCGTGCCGTTCGACCTGCATCGCCCGCCCGGCCTTGGCCGGGGTCAGTTCTCCGCCCTTCTGGCTGTCAGTCTTGTCCGCCATCTTCCTCTTCCTCCTGCGCCGCGCCGCCGACTCAGGGTCCGGCAGGGCAACTTTCGTGACCGGACAACAGTTGATGTATTTTGCAAACGTATGCAAGCACCAACTGCGGATCGTGAAACCGACCGGCCCGGCAAGGTTAGCTTGGGCGCGGGATTCGGCATAGCCCACCCGGGGCACCGGCGCCGGCGGACATTTTCTGCCCCGCGGGGGTTGAAAGGTGAATTCGGGATACCCATTAAACCCCTGTCAGCGACCGGGCCCCTCTGACAGGCGCAAGCCTGTGATGTCGGCGCTGAGTGACAGGGGCCCGTTGACGCAGCTTGACTGACCCCCGTCGGATAATGGCACCGGACCCAGGGGGACTGTCTTGGATTTTCTGTTCTACGAATTCGTCAGCAAGCCGGCATGGCTTTGGCTGATGTTCCTTTCCATCGTCATCGCGCTGATGGTCTTTGACCTTGGCATCCTGAACAAGAAGGACCACGAGATCGGCGTGGCCGAAAGCCTGCGGCTTTCGCTGTTCTACATCTCGATTGCCGTGGCCTTCGGCGGCTACATCTGGTGGGCCTGGTCGAATGGCACGCTGGTGACCAGCGACGGCACCAATCCCGTGGCTTCCTACTTCCAGGGCTACATCATCGAGAAGGTTCTCTCGATCGACAACGTCTTCGTCATCTCGCTGATCTTCGGCTACTTCGCCATTCCGCGGAAATACCAGTACCGCGCGCTGGTCTGGGGCATCGTCGGCGTGATCATCCTGCGCGGCATCATGATTGCCATCGGCGCCGAACTGGTGGCCGCCTATGACTGGGTGACGCTGGTCTTCGCCGCCTTCCTGGCCTTTACCGGCATCAAGATGCTGGTGGTGAAAGAGGGCGAGACCGACATCTCGAAGAACCCGATGGTCGGCCTTGTGTCCAAGGTCATGAACGTGACGAAAGAGTTCCGCGGCAACAGCTTTTTCGTGCGCGAGCCGCATCCGGTGACCGGCCGGATGGCGCTTTTCGCCACGCCGCTGTTTGTCGCGCTGGTCGTGATCAACTTTGCCGACCTGATCTTTGCGGTCGACTCGGTTCCGGCGATCTTCCTGATCACCACCGACACCTTCATCGTCTATACCGCGAACATCATGGCCATCCTTGGCCTGCGGGCGCTGTACTTTGCGCTGGCAGCGCTGGTCCACCGCTTCCACTACCTGAAATATGCGCTGGCGGTGGTGCTGGTGTTCATCGGGCTGAAGGGCTTCTACAGCTACTTCTTCGGCAAGTTTGACCCCTATCTGTCGCTGGCGATCACCTTGGGCATCATCGCGGCCGGCATCTTCTATTCGCTGTGGAAGACGCGGGACGAAACCGTGCCGCCCGCCCCGGCCGAGTGACCTTTTGGCAAGGGCCCGGCCGTCTTCGTCCGGGCCCTTTCTGCGCTTCTGCGTCACCGGACAGCTTCGGCAAACGAAAGTGCCGGGTTCCGATCAATCAGGGATTGAATCGGGCCCGGCTTTGTGGTCCCTGAGGTAAGAATGCGTGCGATTTCGGCATCTTCGCTGAACCGTGGCCGACAAGCCGAAGCCGAAGCGCGCGCCCAACAGAAGCAGCGGCCCCGGCGGGCCGAAGGGCCCAGATGCTGCAATGCGTCCTGCCGCAGGTGATCAATGACGGCGTCGGTTTTGCCGGCTTCGTTGCCTTGGGCATCGTCGGCACCAACCTGTGGCTGCGGCGCCAGCACAGCTTCTTCGGCAAGCCCTATTTCCACGCCAGCCTGACGGCGATGGCCCTGTGGCTGGCGGCCTGCCTCATGGAAATCTCGCAGACCACCCTTGACTGCAAGGTGTTCTGGGCCAGCGCGGCCTGGCCGATGATCGTCTTCGTGCCGACGGCCTGGTCCTTCTTCATCATGGACTACTGCTTTCCCGGCGCGGCGGCGCGCTTTACCCGGTTGCGACGGCTGCTTCTGTGGCTGCCGCCGGTGGTGGCGCTGCTGATTGCGGCGACGAACGGCCAGCATCAGCTGTTCTACGGCCCCGGCACGCGGCTGGTGGTGGCGGACGGGCTGATTGCCGGCAGTTTCGACCACGGGCCGCTGTTCTATCTGCTGGCGGCCTATCTGTATCTGTTCCTGGGCTATGCCGTGGTGCAGACGCTTCTGGGCGCGATCTGGGCGGCGCCGCGGTTCCGGCTGTTCTTTGCGGCGCTGTTCGTGATCACCGCCTTTCCGGCCGTGGCGAACCTGTCCTACATCCTGTTCGATTTCACGCTCTATGGCTTTGATCCCACGCCCTTCGCCTTTTCGGCGGTGCTGTCGATCCTGGCCTGGCTGATCGTCGAGAACCGGATGATGGACACCGACGCCATGGCGCGGGATGTGCTGTTCTACAGCGTGCCCGACCCGGTCATCGTCATCGGCCCGGCCGGAAACCTGCTGACCGCCAACCCCGAGGCGCGGCGGCTTCTGGGCATCGGCAAGTCTGCAGGCGGGCCGGTGCCCGACGCGCTGTGGCCGCTGGTGCAGGCGGTGACCTCTGGCGGGCTGGACGATGGCGGCCAGCCCCTGCGGATCGCCGCGCGTGAGTTCACGGTCACCGCCGCGCCGCTGCCCCGCCCCTTGGGCACCCGGGGGGCCGAGATCGGCTGGGTGCTGCGCCTGCATGACATGACGCAGCGCCTGCAACTGCAGCGCGCCCTGGAAGAGGAACGCGAGTTTCAGGCCGCGCTGGCCGAAACCAGCTTGTCCGGCATCATCGCGCTGGATGAAGATGGCGCCTTCGTCTTTGCCAATGCCGAGGCCGAGCGCATTCTGGGCATCCGTTTCGACGGCAGCGAGGTGCTGCGGCTGGATGATCCGGCATGGGCGATCCGTGACCCAGACGGCAATCCGATTGAAGAGCTTGCCGCCTCGCTGGCCGAATTCGTGCGCGGAACGCCGGTGCTGCGCGACCAGCGATTTTCCTGCCTGCGCCGTTCGGATGGTGAGCGGCGCATCCTGTCGCTGAACGCCTCGCCCCTGACCACCGGAACCGGGGGCAAGTCGCGCTCGGTCCTGTCGCTGGCCGATGTGACTGACCAGTACCGCCACGAAAGCCGGCTGAAAGAGGCCGTCATCCGGGCCGAGGCCGCCAATCAGGCCAAGTCGCGCTTCTTGGCCAACATGAGTCACGAAATCCGCACGCCGCTGAACGGGGTGCTGGGCATGGCCGAACTGCTGGCCGACAGCGTGACCGACCCCGAGCAGCTGATGATGGTGACGACGATCCGCGATTCCGGCGGTCTGCTTCTGTCGATCCTGAACGACGTGCTGGACATGGCCAAGATCGAGGCGGGCAAGCTGGCGCTGGAGGCGGTGCCCTTCGATGTGTTCCGCGTGGCCGAGAAGGTGGACACTTTCTACAGCCCGCTGGCCGAGGCCAAGGGCCTGTCCTTCGACGTGATGGTGGCCACCGGCGCCCGGGCGCAGCGGCTGGGCGATCCGCACCGGGTGCAGCAGATCCTGCAGAACCTGGTCAGCAACGCCATCAAGTTCACCCAGTCGGGCGATGTGCGGCTGGCGGTTTCTGCCGATGCGCAGGGCGCGCTGGTGATCGAGGTCAGCGACACCGGCATCGGCATGACCGAGGAACAGGTGACGCGCATCTTCAACGAATTCGAGCAGGCCGACGGCAGCACCACACGCCGCTTCGGCGGCACGGGGCTGGGCATGTCGATCGTGCGGCGGCTGATCGACATGATGAAGGGCGAAATCGCGGTCACCAGCGCGCCGGGGCAGGGCACCAAGGTACGCCTGCGCCTGCCGCTGCCGCTGGCCCCCGCCGCCGCTTAGGCGCGGATGCGCAGCCCTTCGGGGTCGTAAAGCGGCCGCATCGCCAGCCGTGCCGGGGTGGTGGTGCCGGCGATCACCAGATCATAGCGCCCCGCCGCCAGCCAGTCGTCGCTGACGCCTTCGGCATGGCGGACATAGCCGAAGCCGATGCTTTTCCCCATCGTATAGCCATAGCCGCCCGAGGTCAGGTAGCCCACCGGCTGCCCGTCGCGCAGGATCGTTTCGCGCCCCAGCAGCACCGCCGCCGGGTCGTCCACCGTGAAACCCGCAAACCGCTTGGTCAGCGGCCGGCCCGCCACCGCCTCCAGCGCGGCGCGGCCAAGGAAGGGGGTGTTGCCCTTCATCTTGACGGCCCAGCCAAGGCCCGCCTCGAACGGCGTGTCATTGGGGGTGATGTCGGACGACCAGGCGCGATAGCCCTTTTCCAGCCGCAGCGATTCCAGCGCGCGGTAACCCACCGGCCGCAGGTTCGCCCCCGCTTCCATCAGCGCGTCAAAGACCGCGCCGGTCTGGTCCAGCGGCGTGTGCAGCTCCCACCCCAACTCGCCCACATAAGTCACCCGCAGCGCCCGCACCGGGGCGCCGGCGATGGTGATTTCGCGGGCCGAGCCGAAGGGCAGCGCCGCGCCCGACACATCGGCCGGCGTGACGCGGGCCAGGATGTCGCGCGCCTCGGGCCCCATCAGCGACAGGGTGCCCCAGTCCTCGGTCACGTCGCGGAAGCTTACGCCATCGGTCGGCAGGTGATCGGCGATCCAGCCGAAATCATGGGTGCGGAACCCGGTGCCGGTAACGATGTAGAAAAGGTCATCCGCCATGCGCGCCACGGTCAGGTCGGCCTCGATCCCGCCGCGGCTGTTCAGAAGCTGGGTGTAGGTCAGCCGCCCCACCTCGCGCACCACGCGGTTGGCACAGATCCATTCCAGCGCCTCGGCCGCCTTCGGGCCGGAAAGTTCATATTTGGCGAAGGAAGACTGGTCGAAAAGCCCGGCCTTTTCGCGGACATGGGCATGTTCCTGCCCTACGGCGTCAAACCAGTTCTGCCGGCCCATTGAATAGATGTCCTGCGCCGCGGTGCCTTCGGGGGCGAACCAGTTCGGCCGCTCCCACCCCAGTTTTGATCCGAATACCGCGCGCCGCGCCTTCAGCCGGTCATACAGCGGCGAGACGATGCGCGGCCGGCCGCTTTGGTATTCCTCATGCGGGAAGGCGACAGTGTAATGCTTGCCGTAGGCCTCCAGCGTGCGCTCGGCCACCCAGTTGCGGTCGCGGTGCAGGCCCGAGAAGCGGCGGATGTCCACCGCCCACAGGTCCAGCGGCGCCTCGCCCTTCATCACCCATTCGGCCAGAACCCAGCCCGCCCCGCCGCCGCTTGCGATGCCGAAGGCGTTGAAGCCCGCGCCCACATACATATTGGCGCATTCGGGCGCCGGGCCAAGGATGAAGTTGCCGTCAGGGGTAAAGCTTTCGGCGCCGTTGATCATCTGCTTGACGCCCACCTTTTCCAGCGCGGGGACGCGGGCGATGGCCTGCTCCATATGCTGGGCGAAATGGTCGAAATCGTCGTCGAACAGCCGGAATTCCCAGTTCTCGGGAATGTCGCCGGTCACCCAGCCCTGCGGGTCGGGTTCATAGCCGCCCATGACCAGCCCGCCGACCTCTTCCTTGAAATAGGTGCGCCGGTCGGGGT
>JACZKR010000269.1 GCA_014859945.1 Paracoccaceae bacterium
GGGCGGGCAGCGCGGCATCGCGGTGGCCGGGGGCGGCTTCGGGCAGCGCATCGGCGCCTTCCCAGTCGGGAATGGTCACGGCAAAGTGGCCCTGCCCGCCGGACAGCCCCAGAAACAGCGCCGGCCCGGAGCCCTCCACCACGCCGGCGCCGGGCGAAACCCAGCCGGCATTGCCCTGTGCATCGGTCAGCACCCGGCCACGCCACAGCGGCAGCACGCTGCCAGCCTGTCGCAGGGCCGCCAGCGCTTCGGGATTGCCGCGCAGATGCGCCGCGCGGTCCAGTCCAGACCCGCCGAAGGTCACCGATTCTGCCAGACGCATGCCGTCCCCCTTGCCGCTGCCGCTTCTTGCCACGCCGGGCGGGGCAGCGGAAGCCTCTGGCATCTATGCAACTAGTGCGTGAAAATTGTCATATGTACACAAGCGTCAATGCCAAGCCGCGCAAGGCCATCTAGAATCGTTCGCAAGTCAGGGCCCCCGGGCCCAAGCTGGATGAACGGGATGGATACCGATCTGGGCTCAACTGGCGCCATGCAGCGCCGCCCCCGACCCGCCGCGGCCGCCACCGAGGCAACGCTGCGCATTCTTGCAACCACCGATCTTCATGCGCAGATGCTGCCGGTGCTGCCCTATGCCGACCGGCCGGCTTCGGGTGTCGGGCTGTCGCGGCTAGCCTCCCTGATCGCCGAGGCGCGGCGCGAGATGCCGGGGGCGCTGCTGTTCGACAACGGGGATTTCCTGACGGGCGGTGCGCTGGCCGACGATCTGGCGGCGCGCGGCGGGCCGGGGCCGGACCGGCCGCACCCGATGATTCTGGCGATGAACCATCTGGCATATGATGCGGTGGGGCTGGGCAATCATGAATTCAGCCATGGCCTGCCCTATCTGGATGACAGCCTTGCGGCGGCCTGCTTTCCGGTGGTTTCGGCCAATGTGCGCCGCCCCGATGGCCGGCCGGCCTATGCCACGCGGCTTCTTCTGCACCGTCAGGTGCCGGACGGCGCCGGGGGGCTGCACCCCGTGGTGGTGGGGGTGACGGCCGCGCTTCCCCCCCAGACCGCGGCGTGGGAGCGTGATCATCTGGCCGGCCGGATCGTGACAGGCGCCATCCTTGCCGCCGTCCGGGCCGAGGTGCGCGCGTTGCGGCGCGAGGGCGCGGATGTCGTCGTCGTGCTGGCCCATTCCGGCGTTGATCCGCAGCCGTCGGGCCGCGGCCGCCTGCGCGAGAATGCGGCCCAGGCGGTTGCCGCCCTGGCCGGGGTGGATGCCGTGATCGCGGGCCACACGCATGACCTGTTCTCGACCGTGGCCAAGCGGGGCGGGGGGGGCGCTGCGGCGCTGGTCCTGCCCGGCGCGCTGGGGTCGCATCTGGGGGTGATCGACCTGCGGCTGGGACGCCGCCCGGGAGGGCGCTGGCGCGTGCTTGGCCGCGCCGCCGGTCTGCGCCCGGTCATGACGGCCGACGGCCCCGTGGCCGAAGACGTCGCCATCGCCGCCATCGGCCGCCCCCTGCATGCCGAACTGCGGCAGCGGCTTGACCGCGTCGTCGGGCACACGCCGGTGCAGCTGGATACCCATTTCGCGCTGGTCCGAGATTGCGCGGCGCTGCATTTCGTCGGCCGCGCCATGCAGGCCCATGTGAAGGCGCATCTGGACCCGGCGCTGGACGAACTTCCCGTG
>JACZKR010000270.1 GCA_014859945.1 Paracoccaceae bacterium
GCGGGCAGGCGCGCGCCTTCTGCCCGCTCGGCGATCCAGCGCAGCGCCCCGGCGCGCAGCACCACGACCCCCGCCGCGGTGCGCAGCAGGGCCAGAGCCGGCACATTCCCTTCAAGAAACCGCCGGGCATAGGCCAGTTCCACCCGGTCAATGCCCGTCAACGCCCCGCGCCCAAGGCGCGAGGCCAGCCGTGTCACATCCAGAACCCGCAGGTCATGCGGCACGGCCGCCGCTTACTGTGCCGCCTTCTGCAGCGCGATCATGTCGTGCAGATAGGCGTTGAACTCTTCGCTCAGATCGGGGCGCGCCAGACCGAAGGCCACCGTCGCCTGCAGGAACCCCGCCTTCGATCCGCAGTCATAGCGCTGCCCGCGGAAGCGGAAGCCAAAGACGTTGCCATCCGGCACTTCCTCGGCAATCGCGTCGGTCAGCTGGATTTCCCCGCCGGCGCCCTGCTTCATCTTGTTCAGGTTGTTCATCACCTTGGGCGACAGGATATAGCGCCCGATCACCGCAAGGTTCGACGGCGCTTCACCTTGCTTGGGCTTTTCCACCATGCCCTTGGCGCGCACGATGGCGCCCATGTCTTCGCCGATGTCCAGCACCCCGTAGGACGAGGCCTTTTCGGGCGCCACTTCCATCGCGGCCACCACATTGCCGCCGGTCTGTTCATAGGCCTCGACCATCTGGGCAAGGCAGGGCTTGTCGGCCGCGATCACGTCATCGGGCAGCAGCACCGCAAAGGGTTCATCCCCCACCAGACGGCGGGCGCACCAGACGGCATGGCCAAGGCCCATCGGGCGGTTCTGGCGCACATAGGCGATGGCGCCGGAATCCATGTTGGTATCCTTCAGGATCTCCAGCAGGTCGGACTTGCCGGCCTTGCGCAGGGTGTTTTCCAGCTCGGGCGAGTGATCGAAGTAATCCTCAAGCGCCGATTTCCCGCGCGAGGTGACAAAGATGAATTCCTTGATCCCGGCCGCCCGCGCTTCGTCGATGGCGTATTGGATCAGCGGGCGGTCCACCAGCGTCATGATCTCTTTCGGGATCGACTTGGTGGCGGGCAGGAAACGGGTGCCCATGCCGGCGACGGGGAAAATGGCTTTGGTGACTTTTTTGGTCTTCATGGATTTTCTCTTGGACGTCTCTTTCGCCATCGTCGGTCCTCTCCGGCGGAACTGTCTTCGGCCTGCAATGGCAGGATCATAGCCGATGCGGGCTGCGGATAGCACAGATTTTCGACGGTGTTCAGGGGGAATTGCGTCGTTAACCGATCTCTGCCGGTTCGCCGCCTCCGACCGGGCGGCATCCTGCCAGTCGCGCCCGCTCGGCGGCGATGCGCCGGACAAAGATCCACAGCCGCAGGCGGGGGCCCTGCCGCAAGGCACGGCCGAACAGCCCGCCCTCCTGCAGCCAGAACCCGTCAGGGTGCAGCCGGTGCCAGTGCGGCCGGGCGGTGGGTGACAGGCACAGGACGGTCACAACCTCGCCCGCCGCCACCGCCCGCCGGGCGGTATCCATCAGCCGGCGGCGCTGCCAGAAGCGGCCCGCGATCAGCCGCCCCGGGCGCGGCCCGGTGCCGGGCAGGGGGGCAAAGCCCGATGCGGCGGCGATCGGCGGCGGCGGGGGAATGGGACGCTGGCCGCCCTCATCCAGTCCGTCAAGCAGGCTTTGCATCAGCCGGGCCGCCGCTTCGGCCCCGATCCTGCCGGCCCCGCTCAGCGCCTGCACCCGGTCGGCCTGTGCCGCGATAAGCCCGGCCACCTCGGCCGCGATGTTGCCCCCGGGCATATGCCGCCGCCAGAGGCACATGGAAGACGCACCGATATCGTGCAGCGACAGCGGTACCCGGTCGGCCCGGCGCCGCGCGCTTTCAGCAAAGCCATGCACCACCTGCGCCAGCGGCACCACCACCGTCACCGCCTGCATCCGCAGGTTCACATCCACCTCGTCCAGATAGAAGCGGAAGGCCGGGTCAAACCCGCCCGCCGCCAGCAGCGCATCGCGCCGGAAGGCGCAGTTGGTGCCCTGCGTCTTGATCACCCGCCCGTCCCCGGGCGCAAAAACCCCGCCGTCATCGGGCAGATCAAACGGATGATCCCGCCCGGCGCCATCCACCCAAGCCGCGCCCCATTGCAGCGAGATCCCGTTGCGCCCGCGCACGAACCCCGTCGCCGCGCCCACCGCCGCGTCGGCAAAGGGCGCGGTCAGACGCGAAAGCCATGTCGGTTCGGCGCAGGCATCGTCGTCGATGAAGGCCACCACCGGCGCCCCCGCCAGCGCCAGCCCCGCATTCCGCGCGGCCGAGATATTGGCCTCGTCAAACGTCACCAGCCGCAGCGGCAGCCCGGTGGACTGCGCGGCGGCGATCCCCGCCGGGTCGGCCACCACGATCACCTCGAATTCGGGATGGTCCTGCTGCCCCAGCGCCGTCAGGCACAGCCGCAGCGCC
Source organism: Paracoccaceae bacterium (assembly GCA_014859945.1). Classification (GTDB taxonomy): domain Bacteria; phylum Pseudomonadota; class Alphaproteobacteria; order Rhodobacterales; family Rhodobacteraceae; genus Fuscibacter. Next base: position 2,453 of record JACZKR010000270.1, read on the forward strand.
GCGGCCCGGTGGCGGCTGACCACGATCACGCTGGCCGGAACGGGGCGGGCGGCAGGCGTCATCCCATGGCGGCCAGCATGGCCTCGATCACCGGCACGTCCGAGGGGTTGTTCAGTTCCCAGAACTGCCGCCCGCGCGCCTGAACCTGCACGCACAGCACCTTGCGGCCGTTTTCCAGAAACCGCAGCTGCTCCAGCCCCTCAAGCGTTTCCAGCGGCCCGACCGGCCACGAAGGATAGGCCGCCAGCGCCGCGGGCCGGTAGGCATAGACGCCGACATGGTGAAAGACCGGGGTCGGGTCTTCATCCGCCCAGGTCTTGCCGGTGTAGGGGATCACTTCCTTCGAGAAGTAT
>JACZKR010000271.1 GCA_014859945.1 Paracoccaceae bacterium
GTTTTCAGCAAGGCCGATCGTCGCCGCCACATGATCGAACTCGCTCATGCCGGTGCCGGCCTTCTCGCCGCGCCCGGCCGGATGGTCGGAGAGGTAGAGCTCCATGACGCCGCGCCGCAGGCGGCCCAGCCGCTCGCTCTGCGTCGTCACCGCCATGCCTTCCGCCACCGGCGTCGTGCAGGAGGCGGGCGTGCCGCCGCGGCCCTCGATCTCGACCAGGCACACGCGGCACGAGCCGAAGGCGTCGAGCATGTCGGTGGCGCACAGCTTCGGGATCTCGACGCCGGCTTCCATCGCCGCGCGCATCACCGAGGTGCCCTCGGGCACGGTGACGGACGCACCGTCGATTGTAAGCGTTACCTTACGCTCTGATTTCGAGGCCGGCGTGCCGTAGTCGGTTTCGTGGACGAGACTCATCGGAGTTCTCCTAGCCGCCCTTGTTCCCGGCCAGCGTGTGCGCGACGAGCGCATTGGCGTGGCCGTGCCCGAGACCGTGCTCGGCCTTCAGCCAGTTCACGATCTCCATATGCTTCATGCCGGTCTTCTCCCGGATCAGCGCCTTCCAGTGCTCGACCGGCTTTCCGTAGGTCTTCTCGATCGAGGGGAAGTAGGATGCCGGGCCTTTTGCCTTCGCGGGGTCGGTCATTCGGCTGCCTCCTCGAATCTCCGGGGCTGGAAATCGTCCGGGAAATGGGTGATGGCGCTCATCACCGGATAGGGGGTGAAGCCGCCAAGCGCGCAAAGTGATCCTGATTTCATGGTGTTGCACAGATCGGTCAGCAGCGGGATCGCCGCGCTGTCGCCGCGCGCGATGCGGTCCACGGTTTCCACGCCACGCACCGCGCCGATGCGGCAGGGGGTGCATTTGCCGCAGCTTTCGATGGCGCAGAACTCCATCGCGAAGCGCGCCATCTCCAGCATGTCGGCGCTGTCGTCGAACACCGTCAGGCCGGCATGGCCGATCAGCCCGTCCTTGCCGGCAAACTCTTCATAACCGAAGGGCGTGTCAAAGAGGCTGGCCGGGAAATAGGCGCCCAGCGGTCCGCCGACCTGCACCGCCTTGACCGGCCGGCCCGAGGCGGTGCCGCCGCCGATGTCGTTGACAATCTGGTCCAGCGTCAGGCCGAAGGCGATCTCGTAAAGCCCGCCATAGCGGACGTTTCCGGCGATCTGCAGCGGGATGGTGCCGCGCGACCGGCCAAGGCCGAAGCCTTTGTAATGGCTTGCACCTTTGGCCATGATCACGGGCGCTGACGCCAGCGAGATCACGTTGTTCACCACCGTCGGCTTGCCCAGGAAACCTTCCAGCGCCGGCAGCGGCGGCTTGGCGCGGACGATGCCGCGCTTGCCTTCCAGGCTGTTCAGCAGGCTGGTTTCCTCGCCACAGACATAGGCCCCGGCGCCGACGCGGATTTCAATGTCAAAGGCCGGACCGTGGCCCAGAACCGAGGTGCCCAGAATACCCGCGCGTTGGGCGACCGCCACGGCTTCCTGCATGATGCGGATGGCCACGGGATATTCCGAACGGATGTACACAAACCCCTTGGTCGCCCCGCAGGCCAGCCCGGCAATCGCCATGCCTTCGATCAGCGTCAGGGGGTCGCCCTCCATCAGCATGCGGTCGGCGAAAGTGGCGCTGTCGCCCTCATCGGCGTTGCAGACGATATACTTGCGGTCGGCTTTCGCCTCGGACACGGTTTTCCACTTGATGCCGGTCGGGAAGCCGGCGCCGCCGCGGCCGCGCAGGCCGGATTCGGTAACTTCGGCCACCACTTCGGCGGGCGTCATGCCAAGGGCGCGTTTCAGCCCCTCAAGCCCGCCATGAGCGGTGTAGTCCTGCAGGCTGAGCGGGTCGGTCAGGCCCACGCGGGCGAAGGTCAGCCGGGTCTGCGCCTTCAGCCAGGGCAGGTCTTCGGTGCGGCCCAGCGCCTTGGGATGGGCGGCAAGATCGCCGAACAGGGCCGGAACGTCTTCCGGCGTCATCGGGCCGAAGGCCATGCGGCCCTGAGGCGTTTCCACCTCGGCCAGCGGTTCCAGCCAGACCATCCCGCGGCTGCCGTTGCGCACCAGCGTCAGGTCAACCCCGCGCTGCGCGGCAAGGGATTGAATTGCCTCGGCAATCTCATCGGCGCCGAGCGCCACAGCGGCGGAATCGAGGGGAAGCCAGACCTTCATTTCAGACCTCCGACGATCTGCGACAGCTTCGCGGCATCGACGCGGCCGACCAGTTTGCCATCCACCATCGCGGCGGGGCCGCAGGCGCAGAGGCCAAGGCAGAAGACCGGTTCCAGCGTGACCTTGCCGTCGCGGGTGGTTTCGTGCCAGTCGATGCCCAGTTCACGGCGGGCATGGGCGGCCAGATCATCGGCGCCCATGGCCTTGCAGGCTTCGGCCCGGCACAGCTTAAGCACATGATTTCCTGTGGGATTTTCGCGGAAGTCGTGGTAGAACGACATCACGCCATGCACCTCGGCGCGGCTGAGGTTCAGGTCGCGCGCGATGATCGGCAGGGCGTCCTGGGGGATGTGGCCGAAATCTTCCTGGATCGCATGCAGGATGGGCAGCAGTGCCCCTTCCATGCCGCGATGGCGGTCAAGGATTTCGGTAACGCGCTCGGCGGTTTGCGCGGAATCAAGCATCTGGCGGCCTTTCGGTAGCTTGCCGCCGGAGATACGCCGTTTGATAGGGAAATCAATATCGAGCTCCCGTTGAACGATAGGCCGCGCCTATCAATCCGCCCATCAGGCTGCCGCAGCCGGGTTGAGATTTCCTAAACGCGCCGCGCCCCGATGCGCGCGGCCTCGTCAATCAGCGCCGAGAGGACCGGGGTCTGCGGATCGCGGCGCGGGGTGATGAGGCCGACGAGATGTTCGGCCTCGGGCTGGACGATGGGGATGGCGTGCAGCGCCTCGGTCTGGAACATCGCGGCCAGTTTCATCGGCACCACGCTGGACCAGCGGCCGGAACGGACATGGGCGACAAGCGCGATGGTCGAGTTCGATTCCACCATCGCCTGTGCACGGGCGCCGGCTTCGGCCAGGTTCTGGTTGACGATGCGGCGGTTCTGCATGTCGGCGGTCAGAAGGCAAAGCGGCTCTTGCGCGACCTCGGCCCAGGTGACCGTCTTGCGGGTGGCAAGGGCCGAAGCATCGGTGCAGAGGAAGCGGTAGAATTCCGTATATAGCGGAGTCTGCGTCACGCGCCCCAAGGGTTCGTTGTCGAGATAGGTGATCCCGGCATCCAGATCGAGGCTTTCCAATCCATCCAGAATCTCGGCCGAGGTGCGCGACAGGATCGTCACGCGCACGTTCGGATGGTGGGCGGTGAAGGGGCCGGTCAGTTCGGCGACCATCGGCAGGGCGGTGGGAATGACGCCGATCCGCAGGTTGCCCGACAGGCCCTTATGCACCGTGCGCATTTCATCGCGCAGCGCCCGCACATCGCCCACGATGCGCCGCGCCCAGTCCAGCACGCGCTGGCCTTCGGGGGTAAGCCCCTGAAAACGTGAGCCGCGGAAGACCAGTTGCACGCCAAGCTGATCCTCAAGCTGGCGGATGGCCGAGGACAGGCTGGGCTGCGTGACGCCGCAGGCTTCGGCGGCGCGGCCAAAGTGGCGTTCGTTGGCCAGGGCGATGAACATTTCCAGCTTGTCGATCATGCGGGCAGGGTGGGGC
>JACZKR010000272.1 GCA_014859945.1 Paracoccaceae bacterium
GTGCGGGGGCTGGCCCCCGCGGCGTCGGGCCATGGCTCAACCCGGCCCGACGTGGGGTATTCCCCGCCCTCGGCCACCATGCGGGGCACGTCGCGGATCGCCTCTTCATGCCCGCCCAGCGCGATGTAATCGGCGCGGGGCAGCGTGAATTCCAGCGGCGCGACCAGTGCGGGCGTCGGCACATAGCCGAAGGCGCCCTTGGGCAGCGTGGTCACATCGACCATGAAGGTGATGCCGCCACCCGGCCAGACATAGGTTTCCGCCCCGCCCGCGGTCAGCCGCGTCACGCCGCCCTGCACCGAGCGGGTCAGCCGCACCGGGTTTTTCGTGACGCCCGCCCGCAGGCTGCCGCCGGCGCCGCCCATGAACAGCACGGTGCAAAGCGACGGCTCGCAGTTTTCATCTATCAGCGCCACGGTGGCGCGCAGGCTGTCGGGCAAGGGCGCGGGCTGGGGCACCAGCGCGTCATCCAGAACGTAATAGGCGAATTCCTCTCCGGTGGTGGACACCATCAGCAGGGTCAACCCCGGCCGCGCGCCCTTCCGTGCCTCCCACGGCGCCAGGATTTCCAGCGGATCGGTCAGCTTGGTGCCGCCCCAGCCCAGTCCCGGTTCACTGACGCGGAAATAGCGGCCGGGGGTGGACCGGTGGCCCCTGATGCGGATGCCCGTCGGCTCCCACCCCAGCACCTTGCCGGCCTGATGTTCGCTGACGACGCCGGTGATGTGGTCATCGACCACCACCACCTCATCCACCAGACCGCGCCACTGGCTGGCGAACATGCCGATGGTGGCCGACCCGCAGCCGACGCGCATCCGCCGTTCGGGCCGGCCATCGACCACCGGGGGCCGCCCGGCCTGCACCACAACGGTGGAGCCGCCGTCGATCGTCATCTCGACCGCCTCGCCGTTGCACAGCGCCAGCATGGAGGCGCAGGTTACCCGGCCCTCGGCCTTTGATCCGCCGGTCAGGTGATGCACCCCGCCCAGCGACAGCATCTGGCTGCCGTATTCGGCGGTGGTGACATGGCCCACAGGCTCACCCCCCACGCGGATGGTGGCGCCCTCGGGGCCAAGAAAGCGGTCGGTGTCGATCTTCACCTTGACGCCGCAGTAGGAAAAGATCGCCTCAGTTACCACCGTCACCATATCGGCGCCTTCGATCTGCGACGAGACGATGAAGGGCGCGGGCTTGTAGTCCGGATAGGTGGTGCCCGACCCGATGCCGGTCACGAAAGTATCGGCCGGAAGCGGATCGCCGTCCCAGTCGCGCAGGGCGAAGGGCACCACGCGGCCGCCCGATTCGATGGCATGGGACAGCATGACCACCGGATCGGTGCGCACGATGCGGCCGTCGGCATTGGCATAGCGGTCGCATGCGCCGGTCTGGCCCGGGGCGATGTAGCACATCACCGGGCAGGCGTCGCAGCGGATCTTCTCGGGCGTCATGATCTGTCGCCTTTCATCGCTGCAAGGATGCGGTGGGGAAGGGCCGGCAGACGGGTGACTTCGGCCCCCGTCGCATGCCGGATGGCATTCAGGATCGCCGGCGCCGTGGGGATCAGCACATGCTCTCCCAGACCCTTGGCGCCATAGGGGCCTTCGGGGTCGGGCACCTCGATCAGCAGGCTTTCGATGGGCGGCACGTCGCCGGTGGTGGGAATCAGGTAGTCGTGCAGGTTCTCGGTCCGGCCGGGGATGTAATCCTCCATCAGCGCCATGCCGATGCCCTGCGCGATGCCGCCCTCGATCTGCCCGCGGGCAAGCTGGGGGTTGATCGCGCGGCCCACATCATGCGCGGCGGTGATCTTCAGAAGCTTCACCGTGCCCAGCCGCGCATCGACCGCCAGTTCCACCATCTGCGCGCCATAACCGTAGACGGCATAGGGGCTGCCCTGACCGTTTTCATCCAGCGGGCGGGTCGGCGGATCATAGGTTTCCTCGGCCGAAATCGCATAGCCCAGCGCGTCTGTAGGCAGGGCCGACAGGTCGATCCGGTGGCGGGCGCCGCCTTCGGAAACCGTCACGAAGTGCCCGTTCAGTGACAGTTCCGCGCCGTCCCCCGCATTCACCAGCCGCAAGATCGCGGCACGCAGCGCCTGCCCCGCCGCCTGTGCCGCCCGGCCCGAAACGAAGGTTTGCCGGCTGGCCGATGTTTTACCGGCGTCGGGCGTCAGCGCGGTATCGGTGCCGACAAAGCGGAACACGGCCAGCGGCAGGCCCAGCGCCTGCGCGGCGATCTGGGGAATGACGGTATTCGCCCCCTGCCCGATGTCAGTGGCGCCCTGATGCAGCACCAGTTCGCCCCGATGGGTCAGGCCAATGCGGATGGTGGAAGGGTTGGGCAGCGCCGTATTCCCGCAGCCATACCAGCATGACGCCACGCCCACCCCGCGCCGCCAATGGCCATCGGGCCGCGCCTCTGCCAGTGCGCGGGTCCAGTGCGGGCGCAGCGCGGTCAGGCAGGGATGGATGCCGGTGGCCTGCATCACCTGCCCCGTGGCGCTGGCATCGCCGTCGCGCAGCGCGTTAAGGATGCGGAACTCCAGCCGGTCCAGCCCGGCCTTTTCCGCCAGCCGGTCGTAAAGCGTTTCCTGCCACAGCGCCGCCTGAGGCACGCCGAAGCCCCGGAAGGCGCCGGAAACCGGGCCATGGGTATGCACCGCCCGCGCCCGCGCCGAAACCGCGGGCGTCAGGTAGGGGCCGGTGATATGGACGGGCACACGGTTGGCCACCGTCGGACCCCAGCTGGAGTAGGCGCCGGTGTTGAAGCGGCCCGCAACCTCAAGCCCCGTGATCCGGCCCTGCGCATCGCAGCCGATGCGGCCCGAAATCTCGGCCGGATGGCGCTTGGTGGTCGAGGCCATGCTTTCGCTTCGCGAATAGACCATCCGCGCCGGCCGCCCGGTTTTCAGCGCGACCAGCCCGATCAGCGGCTGCAGGCTGACATCCAGCTTTGAGCCGAAGCCGCCACCCACCGCCGAAGGCAGGATGCGCACACGTTCCACCGGCAGGCCCAGAATCGCCGCCGTATCGTCGCGGTCCATATAGGGCGCCTGGGTGCAGGCGCGGATGCAAAGCGTGTCGCCTTCCATCCAGGCCGCGCCCGCTTCAGGCTCTATATAGGCATGTTCGACATAGGTTGTGGCCAGCGCGCCTTCGACGACATGGGCACTGGCGGCCAGCGCAGATGCGGCATCGGCGCGGATCACCCGGCCCTCGATCAGGCGGTTTTCGGCGCGGTTGCCGTGGATCAGCGGGGCGCCCGGCACCTCGGCCTCGGCTGGGGTCATCAGGGCGGGCAGCGGCGACCATTCCACCGGAAAGCCGCTCAGATCGGGCGGTACACCGGGTTCAAACGCCACCAGCGCCACGCATTCCCCCCGGAACCGCGCCGGGCTGGCGGCGATGGCGGGCTGATCGGCAAAGGCCGGAATCACCGAAAAGGCGTTGCGACCGGGAATATCCGCTGCCGTGAAGATCGCAGCCACGCCCGGCCGCGCCGCGAAAGCCGCCAGATCGCCAAAGGCAAAGGCCGCGAGGGGGTGGGGCGACCGCAGGGCCACCACCGTCAGCGCGCCGGGCGGCACATGGTCGGCGCCAAAACTGTCGCCGGCCACTTTCGCCGCGCCGTCCAGCCGGGCGATGGGCTCACCCACCGCGCCGGGCAGGCCGGGCGCTTCGGCCGGTCGCCAGGCGTCGCAGACCGCCGCGATGATCGCCGCATATCCCGTGCAGCGGCACAAAACGCCGCCCAGAGCCTGTTTTGCCTGTTCGGGATCGGGCTGCGGATTGGCGGTCAGAAGCTCGGTCGCCGCCATCAGCATGCCCGGCGTGCAGATGCCGCATTGCGCCGCGCCGTGCCGCAGGAAGGCCGCGCGCAGGCGGTCCAGCGTATCTTCCCCGGCCTCGACCGTTTCGATCCGGGCGCCTTCGGCCCGGGCGGCGGGGTAAAGGCAGGCGCAGACCGACCGCCCGTCCACCAGCACCGTGCAAGCCCCGCAATCGCCCGCGTCACAGCCGACCTTGGTGCCACGGGCGCCGATCCGTTCGCGCAGCACTTCGGACAGCCGTTCCGAGGGCGGGGCGTCGACCGAAACAGGCTGACCGTTAAGGGTGAAGCTGATCATCGGGCCACCTCGGTCACGGCACGGCAGAGAAGTTCGGTGGCGGCCTCGGCCCGGTAGGCGGCAGAGGCACGCACATCGTCAATCGGTGACAGGTGAGCCGCCACATCTTCGGGGCGGATGCGCCCGGCCAGACCGGCGACAGGCGCCCCGGTCAAAGCCGCCTCAACCCGCGGCAGGCGCGTGGCGACCGGGCCGCAGGCGCCGACGGATGCCGCCATTTCAGTGACTATTCCGCCAATAGCGACACATCTGACCGCGACCATGGCAATCGAGATCACCAGATGCGCCCGCGCGCCCAGCTTCAGGAAGGCCGACCGCCCGGTCAGGGCCGAGGCGGGCAGATGCAGGGCCAGAAGCACCTCATCGGCGGCCCGCGCCGTCTGCCTTGGGCCGGTCAGGAAATTTGCCAGCGGCAGGCGCCGTGTGCCCCGGGCCGATGCCAGTTCCACCACGGCATCCAGCGTCAGAAGCGCGGGCACGCCGTCGGCCGCCGGCGAGGCGTTGCACAGGTTGCCGCCGATGGTGCCGGCGTTCTGGATCTGCCGCCCGCCCACCTGCCGCGCCGCCTGTTGCAGCCCGTGCAGCGCGGGGGGCAGCGCCGCCTCGGCAATCTCGGACCAGGTGGTGCAGGCGCCAATCCGCAGGCCATCGCCAGTCCCGATTCCGCGCATTTCGGGCAAGGCCGTGACATCCAGAACATCGCCCGCCAGCGCGGCGGGTTGCCCGGGGTAAACATCCGTCCCCCCCGCCAGCACCCGCCATCCGCCACCCGCCAGAAGGGCGAGCGCATCATCCAGACGGGTCGGGCGGGCATAGGCGGACAAGCTGGCCCCTTTCGTTTGTATGCGAACAAGATTGCGCGCCTGACGGGCGGTCTGTCAACTTTCTTGCGCAAGCCGTGGGGGCGGGCTATCCCGAAGCATGGACAAGCCCGTGAAATATGCACTGGACGCGCAGGTCGGCTATATCCTGCGCCGGGTGACCCAGCGCCATCTGGCGATTTTCGCCCAGGCGATTCCGCAGATCACGACGACTCAGTTCGCGGTTCTGGCCCGGCTGGCCGAGATGGGGCCGCTGTCGCAGAACCACCTTGGCCGCGCCACTTCGATGGATGCCGCGACGATCAAGGGGGTGGTGGACCGGCTGGTACGTCAGGGCCTTGCCGCCACCACGCCCGACCCCGAAGACCGCCGCCGCCTGACCGTCAGCCTGACCGACGCGGGCCGCACCCTGTTTCACGATCTGGCCGCGACCGGGCTGGAGGTTTCGGCACGGACGCTGGAACCCCTGTCCGAGGCCGATCAGAGACTGTTTCTGCGGCTTCTGTCCCGTCTGGTCTGACGCCCCGGGGCGGCCCCGATCAGCCGATGTGGCGTGCGCGGAAGGCCGACACTTCGGCTTCGGTCGGCGCGCGGCCGGTGAAGGTCAGCGCATAGGCGGGAATGCGGGCAATGCGGCGTTCCACTGACTCGGTCGCGCGCATGGCGATATAGCCGACCTGCGTCAGATAGACGGTGTGGGCGCGGATGTCGGCTTCATCCTGATCATAGCCGAAACGCCGGAACAGGGACGCAAGCGCCGCAATCCGCACCGCATCTTCGGCGGCCAGCGTGGCCGCCAGTGCCGGATCGGTCAGCGCCCAGGTCCGCATGGCGAATTCGAGCGCGGAATCGAACAGCGCCGGATCAATCCAGCAGTCGAAGACATTCAGGATCGCCTCGGTGGTGCTGGCAGCCGGCGCCTCGCAGCGCGCCACCAGATTGCCGGTGTTGCGGCCTTGCCAGCGGGCGATCAGACCGGCCAGCAGCGCCTCACGATCGGCGAAGTGCCAGTAGAAACTGGTGCGCGACAGGCCCAGACGTTCGGCCAGCGTCATCACCTTGACCTGCCCGACCCCGCTCTCGATCAGCACCTGATAGGCCGCGTCCAGCCAGACATCGGCCGAACCGCGCCACCCGCGCTCTGAGGCGCCCGTTTCCATGCCGGTATCCATGCGCGCAGACTAGGGCCGCCCGTCCGCAGCGGCAACCGGCCAAAAATCGACACATGTGTCGATTTTCTGTTTGACAGATCGCATGGCCTGCCTAGGCTGAACCCAGCCACGGAGCCCGCCGCCATGTCGAACGACCCCCTTCTGCAGCCCTACCAGCTGAAGCACCTGACCCTGCGCAACCGGATCATGACCACCAGTCACGAACCGGCCTATTCTGACGATGGCCTGCCAAAAGACCGCTATCGCCTGTATCACCTTGAGCGCGCCCGCGCCGGCGTGGCCATGGTGATGACCGCCGGCTCGGCCAGCGTCAGCCGCGACAGCCCGCCGGTCTTCTCGAACCTGCTGGTCTGGAAGGATGAGGTCGTGCCATGGATGAAGCGCCTGACGGACGACTGCCATGAGGCGGGGGCCGCGGTGATGATCCAGCTGTCGCACCTGGGCCGCCGCACCCGCTGGGACAAGGGCGACTGGCTGCCGGTGCTGGCCGCCGGCCCCGCGCGCGAACCCGCGCACCGCGCCTTCCCCAAGGTGATGGAAGACTGGGATATCGCCCGCGTGGTGCAGGATTATGCCGACGCCGCCGAACGCATGGCGGCCTCAGGCGTCGATGGGCTTGAGTTCGAATGCTACGGCCACCTGATGGACCAGTTCATCAGCCCGCTGACCAACGGCATGCCGGCGGGGCCCTATGACGCCAGCAGCCTTGATAACCGCCTGCGCTTTGCCTTTGACGTGCTGTCGGCGGTGCGCGAACGGGTCGGGCCGAAGATGCTTCTGGGCATGCGCTACACCGCGGATGAAGATTCCCCCGGCGGCATCCCGCCCGAAGAAGGGGTCGAGATGGCCCGCCGCTTCCGCGATTCGGGGCTGGTGGATTTCGTCAACATCATCCGCGGCCGCATCCATACCGACCCGGCGATGACCGACGTGATCCCGATTCAGGGCATGCGCAGCGCGCCGCACCTTGACCTTGCGGGCCGTATCCGCGCCGATGTGGGCCTCCCCACCTTCCACGCCGCCCGCATCCCCGACATTCCGACCGCGCGGCACGCCGTTGCCTCGGGGCAGCTGGACATGGTGGGCATGACCCGCGCCCACATGGCCGACCCCCATATCGTGCGCAAGGTGATCGAAGGTCGTGAGGATGACATCCGCCCCTGCGTCGGCGCCACCTACTGCCTGGACCGCATCTATCAGGGCGGCATGGCGCTTTGCATCCACAACCCCTCGACCGGGCGCGAGGAAACCCTGCCCCACGCGATCCCCCGCGCCGCAAGCCGCCGCAAGGTGGTCATCGTCGGCGCCGGCCCTGCGGGGCTTGAAGCCGCCCGAATCGCGGCCGAGCGGGGCCATGCGGTGACGGTGTTCGAGGCCGCCGACCAGCCCGGCGGGCAGGTGCGGCTGACTGCCATGACGAAACGGCGGGCCGAGATGATCGGCATCATCGACTGGCGCATGGCACAATGCGCGGCGCGCGACGTGGCCTTCCGCTTCAACACCTTTGCCGAAGCCGCCGATGTGCTGGCCGAAGCGCCCGATGTGGTCATCATCGCCACCGGCGGCCTGCCGGAGAAGGATTGCCTCGACTTCGGCAATGACCTGACGGTTTCGGCCTGGGACATCCTTTCGGGCGATGTGAAGCCGGGGCAGAACGTTTTGCTTTACGATGATGCCGGCGACCATACCGCGCTACAGGCGGCGCAGTTCCTGGCCGAAGCGGGCGCGACGGTTGAGGTGATGACCCCCGACCGCACCTTCGCGCCCGAGATCATGGGGATGAACCTTGTCCCCTACATGCGCGCCCTGCAGGACAAGGCGGTGACCTTCACCGTGACCTACCGCCTGACCGGCGTGGAACGCGACGGCAACCGCCTGAAGGCGGTGATCGGATCGGATTACAAGGCGCTGCGGCAGGAACGGCAGTTCGATCAGGTGGTGGTGAACCACGGCACCCAGCCGCTGGCCGGCATCTACTTCGACCTCAAGCCCCTGTCGCAGAACCTCGGCGCCGTGGATTACGAGGCGATGATCGCGGGCCAGCCGCAAACCCTGACGGGGGGCCCGGGCGCGTTCCAGCTGTTCCGCATCGGCGACGCGGTTGAAGCGCGCAACACCCATGCGGCGATCTATGACGCGATGCGCCTGATGGTCACGCTGTAAGGGGCGCTGCCCCTCGGCCCGTTCCGGGCCTCACCCCGGGATATTTTCAGAGAGAGGATGAAGGTTGGCGTTCATCCTCTCTCGACAAATATCCCACGGGGGTCCGGGGGTGTGAAACCCCCGGCGCCGGATCAGCCCGCGCGGCGGGCGGGCAGTTCGCCCAGAATGGCCTGCGCGGCGGCGCGCGGATCGGCAGCCTGCCAGACCGGACGGCCGACGACGATATGGTCAGCCCCGTCCGACAGGGCGCGCGCCGGGGTGGCGATGCGCTTCTGGTCGCCGGTGGCGGCGCCGGCAGGGCGGATGCCGGGGGTGACGATCAGCTTGCCCGCGGCCTGCGGCAGGGCGCGGATGGCGGCGGCTTCGTTGGGCGAGGTGATGACGCCGTCTGCCCCCGCCTCGAACGCGCGGGCGGCGCGTTCGACGGTGATCTCGGCCAGATCGCCGGCGCGGATCAGGTTCGCGTCCAGATCGGCGCGGTCCAGCGAGGTGAGGATGGTCACGGCGAGGATCTGCGTGGCGCGGCCCTGCTTGCCCTCGGCGGCGGCGCGCACAACCTGCGGGTCGCCCATGACCGTCAGGAAATCAAGGTCATAGGCGGTCAGTCCGCGCACCGCCGCCTCAACCGTGGCGCCGATGTCGTAAAGCTTCATGTCCAGGAAGACGCGCTTGCCCATCTCTTGCTTCAGTTCGTTGGCCAGCGCGAGGCCGCCGCCCGTCAGCATGCCAAGGCCGACCTTGTAGAAGCTGACGGCATCGCCGATCCGGTTCACCAGATCGAGGCCCTGAACAACGTTCGGCACATCAAGCGCCACGATGAGGCGATCATCGGCGGGAAGGGTCATGACACTCTCCGGGGCTGTTGCGGGGCGGTCATGGGCGCAGCGCGCCGACCTGTCAAGCCCTGCTGGACAGCAGCGGCGAAGCGGTGTCCAACTGCGGGCGGAGGCGGCGATGATCCTTGCACTTGAAATCGGCGGAACGCGCATCCGTGCGGCGGCGGCAACACGGCAGGCCTTGCGCCCCTTGGGGGAATGCCCGACCCCGACCGATGATTTCGCGGCCTTTGCGGCGGCGCTGCGCCGCTTTGCCGGGGGCGCCGAGGCTGTTGCCCTGTCGGTCGCGGGGGTGGTTGATCCGGAAAGCGGGCGCATCACCGTGGCGAATATTCCCGCCCTGAACGGCCGGGCGGTGGCCGCCGATCTGGCGGCGGAACTGGGTCTGCCGGTGGGCGTCTGGAACGACGCCGACTGCTTCGCGCTGGCCGAGGCACGGCATGGCGCGGGGCGCGGGCATGGCAATTTGTTCGGCATCATTCTGGGTACCGGGGTGGGCGGCGGGCTGGTGCTGGGCGGGCGGCTGGTGCAGGGGCCGGG
>JACZKR010000273.1 GCA_014859945.1 Paracoccaceae bacterium
TTCGCGCGCCTGGTCGGGGTTGCGAGCGCCGCACAGGGCATGGGTCAGGCCCGGCTGCGCCAGCGTCCAGGCGATGACAACCTGCGCGGGGCTGGCGCCATGCGCTTCGGCGACCGGGCGGATGACCTGCATCAGCCGGTCCACCTTCGCGCGGGTCTCAGCCGCAAAGCGCGGATCGTTCCGGCGCTGGTCATCGCCGGCAAAGACGCGGTCGGCGGTGATCCGGCCCGACAACAGGCCAAGCGCCAGAACCGAATAGCCCATCACCGCGATGCCGGCTTTGCGGCAGACCGGCAGGTGGGTATCGGCGATCCGGCGCGCGAGCATGGAATATTCCTCCTGCACCGCTGCGATGCCGCCGGCCGCCTGATAGGCCTGCAGATCCCCGGGGCTGGTGTTCGAGGCGCCGAAGGCCAGGATCTTGCCTTCCTCCCGCAGCGCCTGCAACGCGCCGACGGTTTCGGCAACCGGCGTTGTCGCGTCCTGCCAGTGGGTGATGTAAAGGTCGATCCGGTCGGTGTTCAGCCGGCGCAGGCTTTGTTCCACCTCATGCCGGATCGCGGCGGGCGACAGGTCACGATGCACCGGCAGCCCGCCCTGATCAAAGAAATAGGGGCCGCGCTGCGTGTGCCAGACCAGCCCGCATTTCGTGACCAGAACGACCTGATCGCGGCGGCCGCGGATGGCACGGCCCAGCACCTCTTCGGCATGGCCAAGTCCATAGGCCGGCACCGTGTCGAACAGGGTGATGCCGGCATCCAGCCCGGCGCGGATGGCATCTTCGGCGGCGGCATCATCGGTGCCGCCCCACATCCAGCCGCCGATGGCCCAGGTGCCCAGGCCCACCGCACTTGCGGCCAGCCCCGGTGCAAGGTCGCGCGTCAGCATGTCGGTCATTCGGTCTCTCCTTCCGGGTTCAGTATCCGTCCGGCGGTGTCTTCATCGGTCACAAGGGTCGAGACATAGCCGCCCCGCAGGACCGACCGGACCGGCCCCACCTTGTCAGCCCCCGCCGCCACCGCCACGACCCGCCCGCAGGCACGGATTTCGTCGGGGCGCAGGGCCACCAGCCGCTGGTTCAGCGTGAAATTCGCCACCTGCCCGCGGTCATGCACCAGATGGCCGAGGAATTCCGCCATCACCCCCATGCCGGGCAGCATCGCCCGGTCGGCGGCGGGCAGCGGATGCAGGTCGAAATAGGACGACCCGGGCAGGGTGATCGAGCCGATGCCCACCAGACAGGCCGTCGCGCGGCGGGCAAGGTCCAGCACCTCTTTCACCGCGCCGAGGTTCATCAGCATCTCGCGCTGTTCAGCCCGTTCGGCGAACAAGGGCGCGTGCAGTTGCAGCGACCGTCCGCCCAGCCGTTCTGCCATGCGTGAGGCAAGGTTGTTCACATCGGTGTGGAACTTGCCCTGCACGCCGCCCGTCAGCGGCACGACCTGCACGTCGATCGGCCGCTCGACCGTCAGCGCATCGACGACCGCCGCCACCGCCTTGCCGCCCGAGATGCCCAGGATGTCACCATCGCGCAGCGTCTCGGCCAGATGGGCGGCGGCGGCCTGACCCACCTGCGCCAGCCGCGTGCCGTCATTGTCCGACACGGTGGGCGACACGATGGCGCCTTTCACCAGCCCGGTGCCGACCAGTTGCCGCTCCAGTTCCATCAGCCGCTGGAACGGGGTTTCGATGCTGATCTTCACCATCCCCGACCGCCGGGCCTGCGCGATGATGCGGTTCACCTTCGAGGTGGACAGGTTCATCTCGTCGGCGATCTCGGCCTGTTTGCGGCCTTCGATGAAATGGCGCACCAGCACGGCATGCATCTGCCGCATCGAGGTGAAATCGTCGTTCAGCTCGTTCATGCCCGCCCCCCCGCTGCCTGACGTTTCACGAGGTAGTGGTCGAAGGTGACGGCAGCCAAGAGGATCGAGCCGCGGATGATGTCCTGCCAGTAGACCGACACGTTCAGAAGCGCGAGCGAGGACGACACCAGCGACAGCAGAACCGCGCCCAGGATGGCCCCCAGGATCGACCCCTTGCCGCCCGACAGGCTGGCCCCCCCGATCACGGCGGCGGCGATCACGTTCAACTCCATCCCCACGCCGAAGGTGGGCTGGGCCGATCCGAACCGCGCCATGTAGATCACGCCCGCCACGCCGCAAAGGGTGGAACACAGGACCGTTGTCAGGAAGATCACGCGCTTGGTGCGGATGCCGGAATAGGCGGCGGCCTTTTCATTGCTGCCGGTGTAGTAGACCAGCCGGAAGGCCGTTGTGCGACGCAGCAGGAAATCGAAGACCACCACGACAAGGACGAAGATCACGATGGCCACCGGGATCACGCCGACCGATCCGATGCCGATCCATTTGAAGCCGTCGGGCAGGTCGTAAAGCCCCAGAGGCCGCCCGCCGGTGCCCAACAGGCACAGCCCCCGCGCGATGACCATGGCGGCCAGCGTCACGATGAAATGGTGCAGGCCGACGACCGTCACGAAGAACCCCATGATCGCGCCGATGCCGGCGCAAAGCGCAATGGCGATCAGCGCCGCCACCCAGGGGTTGACGCCGGCCAGAAACAGCAGCCCCGCCACCACCATCGCCAGCGCCGTGACCGATCCGACCGACAGGTCGATCCCGCCCGAGATCAGCAGGATGGTCATGCCCACCACCACGATCGCCTCGACCGAGAAGGCCATCGCCATCGCGCGCATGTTGGGCCAGGTCAGGAAATGCTCGGATGCCACCGACATGATCAGGAACAGCGCCAGGATGATCAGCACAAGGCCGGTTTCCCGTGCGCCGGACAGGCGGGCGATCAGGCTGCGCTCTTGGGTCGTTGCGGTCATTGCAGGGTCTCGCTTGCGGCCAGCGCACCGGGTGCGGCCAGGGTCATGATGTTCTGTTCGGTGATGGCGGGGCCGGTCAGTTCGCCGGCAAGGCGGCCTTCGCTGACCACCAGAACCCGGTCGCACAGCCCGATCAGTTCGGGCAGTTCGGACGAGATGACCAGAATGCCCACCCCGCTTTCGGCAAGGCCGCGCAGGATGGCGTGAATCTCGGCCTTGGCGCCCACATCGACGCCGCGCGTGGGTTCGTCCAGCAGGATCACCTTGGGTTCCACCGCCAGAAGCTTCGCCAGCGCCACCTTCTGCTGGTTGCCGCCCGACAGGCTGGCCACCCGGTGCGCGGGGCTGGCGGCCTTCAGCCGCAGCGACGCGCCGATGCGTTCGGCCTGCGCCGTTTCGCGCCCGGGGTTGATGACGCCGAAGCGGCCCGCCACGCGGCGTAGGTCCAGCGCCGCGATGTTGGCGGCGATGGGCAGGTCAAGGAAGACACCGTCGCCCTTGCGGTCTTCGGACAGATAGACGATGCCCGCCGCGATGCAGTCGGCATAGTCCCTTAGCTCCAGCGCCGTGCCATGCAGCCAGACGCGGCCGGTTGCCTTGCCTTCCAGCCGGGTCAGCCCGCGGGCGATTTCACTGCGGCCGGCGCCGATCAGCCCGCCAAGGCCCAGAATCTCGCCCTGCCGCAGGCTGAAGGACACGTCGCGGAAGCGCTGGTCGGTCAGCCCCTCAACCCGCAGGATCTCGGGCCCGGGCGGGGCGGTCAGCTTGGGCGGGTAAAGCGCGTCCAGTTGCCGGCCCACCATGGCATTGACCACATCGGCCGGCGTCAGGTCGGCAATCCGGTCGGTGCGGATGTGCTGGCCGTCACGCATCACCGTCACGCGGTCGCAGGTGCCAAAGATCTCGGCCATGCGGTGCGAGATGTAGATGATGCCGATGCCCCGGGCCGTCAGCCCGCGCATGATGGCGAAAAGCTTCTGCGCCTCATGTTCGGTCAGCGCGGCCGTGGGTTCGTCCAGGATCAGGATGCGGCAGTCCAGCGTCAGCGCCTTGGCGATCTCGACCAGCTGCTGCTGCGAAATCGACAGCCGCCCCGCCGGCACCCGCGGGTCGATGTCGGCCAGCGGCGCCAGCACCTCGGCCGCCCGGGCGATCAGCTCGGCCCCGCCCATCAGCGCACGGCCCGACCGGGCGGTCTGCGACATGTAGATGTTCTCGGCCACCGAGATATCGGCGCAAAGCGCGATTTCCTGATGGACAAAGCCGATGCCCAGCCGCTGCGCCGCTGCCGGGCTGTCGATGCGCACCGGCTGGCCGTCGATGCGGATTTCGCCGCCGTCGGGCTGCAGGATGCCGTCGATGATGTTCATCAAAGTCGATTTTCCGGCGCCGTTTTCACCGGCCAGCGCGTGGATTTCGCCGGCAAGCAGCTCCAGCCGGGCCCCGCGCAGTGCCCGGATCGCCCCGAAGGATTTCGTCACGTCAGTCAGTTGCAGAAGGGGCGGGGCGGACATCGGGTTCAATTGCCTGGGTTCGGGATTGTCTGCGTTCGGGAACAGGCCCCGCCGCACCGGCGGCGGGGCAGGGGGCCTTAGCCGCGGCCTTCCATGTAGGTTTCCAGCACGAAGCTTTCGGCGTTGTCCTTGGTGATCACGGCAAAGCCGTTGTCCACGAAGGGGATCTGCATCGGGTTGAAGCCCGAAGCCTTGTAGTCGTTGAACGGGTCGATCAGCCCCGGATGCGCACCAAGGAAGGTGTTCATGAAGCCCACGAAGCCCTGAATGCCCTGATTGGGGTTCAGCGCCATGTGGATGTTGCCGGCCTTGATCTCTTCCAGCGTGGTGGGCGTGATGTCGGCGTGGATGATCATCAGCTTCTTGCCGGCGGCCTTCATCGCGGCCACGGCGCCTTCGGCCGAACCGGCCTCGGGGATCCAGATCGCTGCAAGGTCCGGGTTGGCCTGCAGCATGGCCGAGGTGGCGGTGAAGGCGGCGTTGGTGTCCTGATTGGTGGCCTGCCGGCCGACCAGCTTCATGTTCGGGTAGTTCTTTTCCATATAGGCGATCAGCGCCGTCACCCGCAGGTCGTGGTTCGACTGGCCGGGGTTTTCCAGCACGGCATATTCGGCGCTGTCCCCCACGGTCCTGACGATTTCTTCCGCCGCGAAGGCGGCTTCGGCCAGGTTGTCCGAGGTGATGTAGGCCGTCCGCTTCGATTTGGGCGAATCCGCCGCGAAGGTGGTCACCGAGATGCCGGAATCGATGGCGCGGTTGATCGGGTCGATGAACGGGTCGGCCTGCATCGGGTGCAGAAGGATGCCCTTGGGGCTTTTGACCAGATCCTGCTCGAACGAGGCGATCTGCTTGGTGATGTCGTAATCCGGCGTGCCCGAGAAGACCGCCTCGCATCCCAGCGCCTCGGCCGCCTGCTTGAAGCCCTCGAAGACCGGCACCCAGTAGGGATGGCCCATGACCATGACGTTCATGACATAGGTCTCACCCGGTTCGCAGCGCAGCCCCCCCTCGGCCTGCGCCGCCGGGGCCGCCCCCAGAATCGCGATGGCCGACGCCCCGCTCAGGATCAGTGACTTGAAATAGCTCATGTGTTCCTCCCATGACGCGGCGCCTGGCGCCTTATTGCAAGTTATTTCGCAAGCCGAAAGACATTGCAGGCCCATGGCTAGGGGCGTGCGGTGGAACCGTCAACGAAGTTCTGAATTTATCGCATCATCTGAAATTTATTGCAAACGGAGTCATGAAAAAGCCGCCCCGGGGGGCGGCGGTGGTGGTTCTCGCGGCAGGGTCAGCGGCGGGCGTGCCTTACGCCTTCTTCAGAAACTCGGTCCGCAACACCAGACCCTTGACCTGTTTGGTGTTGCATTCGATCAACGCCGGGTCGTCGGTCAGGCGGATGCCCTTGACCAGCGTGCCGCGCTTCAGGGTTTCCGAGGTGCCCTTGACCTTGAGGTCCTTGATCACCGTCACGCTGTCGCCATCGGTCAGCCGCGCGCCGTTGCAATCCTTCACGATGATCTCGTCGCTCATATCGGTCTCCGGCCCGTGGGAACAGGCGGGCGACATCCGGGCGCGGTCATCCGTCGGTCTGGTTGAAGGTGGTACCGCCTCCCCGGCTCGAACGGGGGACCCCCAGATCCACAATCTGGTGCTCTAACCAACTGAGCTAAGGCGGCACTTGGGGCGGCGTTTACCCCCGGCGGGCGACGATTGCAAGACGGGAATCGGCCTATTCGAGCGGGCGTTCCCAATGCTGGTCCACCACGTCGCGGCCAAAGGCATGTGCAGGCGCGCTGGACATCAGGCGAAAGCCGTTCCGGGCGTAAAGCCGGCCCGCGGCGCGGTGGCTTTCGTGGGTCCACAACCGCATCCGCCGGTAGCCGGCGCTGCGGGCGAAGGTCAGGCAGGCCTCCAGCATCCGCTGGGCAAGGCCGGTGCCGCGCGCCTGCGGTTCGATCAGGAACAGGCGCAGCCGGGCGATTTCGGGCGCATCCGCCCCCTCGGCCATGCAGAAGACGCTGCCCAGCCGCTGCCCGCCGGGGCCTTCGGCGATGATGCCGCATTCGCGGGCGGTATCGGCGCGGCGCAGGTAGGCGGCGACGATCTCGGCCACCAGCGCCTCGAAACTGGCGTCATAGCCTTCGTCGCGGGCGTAAAGCGCGCCGTGGCGGGCGATGACCCAGCCGGCATCGCCCGGCATCAGGCCGCGCAGAACCGGTTCGGGCGGCCGGTCGTCCATCAGGGC
>JACZKR010000274.1 GCA_014859945.1 Paracoccaceae bacterium
GTATGGCGGTTCACCCCGAAGCGCGCCGACAGATCGGCCTCGGTCGGCAGGCGGGCGCCGGGCGGGAAGTGGCCCCGCGCGATCTCGGCCCGGAGCGTGGCGGCGATTTCCTTCCAAAGCGGTGACCGGGCGGCTGTCATCGAAATTTCACCGAAGCTTCACAGGCCAGTGCTGGCGCTGTCCTGCGGATATTTGTATAGTTGTATAGTAATCTCGACAACCCCGGAAAGATGTCCATGTCCGAATCTTTCACCATGGCGCGGCGTGACTGGATGGGCCTGATGGCCCGCGCCCGGCCCGGCGAACTGGCGGCGCTGATGCCCGCCCCCCTGCCCGCCCACCACATCCTGCGCGCGCCCGAGATCGGCGCCGTGATGCTGCGCGGGCGGATCGGCGCGACGGGGGCGGCCTTCAACATGGGCGAGATGACTGTGACGCGCTGCTCGCTGCAGCTGGATGGCGGGGCGGTGGGCCATGCCCATGTGCAGGGCCGTGACCGCAGCCATGCGCTGCATGCCGCGATTGTCGATGCGCTGATGCAGGGGCCGCTGGCCGATGAAACCGGCCGCCGCATTCTGGCGCCCCTGGCCGGGGCCGAGGCCGCGCGCCGCGCCACCCGCGCCGCAAAGGCTGCGGCGACGAAGGTTGAATTCTTCACCCTTGTCCGCGGAGAGGATCAATGAGGCCCGAGGCTCTGACCGGCGGTTTCGCCGCCCCCCCGACCGATGCCGCCCGCGCCTTCCGCGCCGTGCTGGATGTGCTGGCCCGGCCGGGCGTGATTGCCGAGGTGACGGGCGCCCTGCCGCCCGCGCCGCTGTCGCCCGCCGCCGGGGTGCTGGCTCTGGTGCTGCTGGACGGCACGACGCCGGTGCATCTGGCCGGCGCGCATGACTGCCCGGAACTGCGCGACTGGCTGGCCTTCCACACCGGCGCGCCGGTGGTGGGCGCGGCAGAGGCGGCCTTTGCCTTCGGGTCTTGGCAGGCGCTGCAACCCGTCAGCCGCTTTGCCACCGGCACGCCGGAATACCCCGACCGCGCCGCGACGCTGGTGATCGAGATGGCGGCACTTTCGGCCGAAGGCCCCCGCCTGACCGGCCCCGGCATTGCCGGCGCCACGCGGCTGAGCCTGCCCGAAACCGCGGCCTTCCGCGCCAACCGCGCGCTGTTCCCGCTGGGCTTCGATGCCTTCCTGACCGGCGGCCCGCGCATTGCCGGCCTGCCGCGGTCGACCATCGTGGAGGACAACTGATGTATGTCGCCGTCAAGGGCGGAGAGCGGGCCATTGACAACGCCCATGCCTTTCTGGCCGAAGAACGCCGGGGCGATCCGGCGGTGCCCGAACTGTCGGTCGCCCAGATTCGTGAGCAGATGCGGCTGGCCGTCAACCGGGTGATGGCCGAGGGGTCGCTTTACGATCCCGATCTGGCTGCGCTGGCGATCAAGCAGGCGCGCGGTGATCTGATCGAGGCGGTCTTCCTGATCCGCGCCTACCGCACCACCCTGCCCCGCCACGGCCTGTCGCAGCCCGTCGATACCGCCGCGATGGCGGTGACACGGCGGGTCAGCGCCACCTTCAAGGATGCGCCGGGCGGGCAGGTTCTGGGCCCGACCTTCGATTATACCCATCGTCTTCTGGATTTCGCGCTGATGGCCGGGGGGCCGGATGCCCCCCTTCCCGCCGATGCCGGGACCATGCCCCCCGTCCCGCATGGGGGCAAAGAGGCGCCTCCCTCCCCCCTCGTGGGGGAGGGATGGGGAGGGGGGGCACCCCGCATGCCCCATGTCACCGGGTTCCTCAACCGCGAGGGGCTGATCGAACCGGCGCCCGCAGGCGATGACACGCCCCCCGACCTGACACGCAGCCCGATGGAACTGCCCGCCAGCCGCGCGCTGCGGCTGCAGGCGCTGGCGCGGGGGGATGAGGGGTTTCTGCTGTCACTGGCCTATTCCACCCAGCGCGGCTACGGCCGCACCCATGCCTTCGTGGGCGAGCTGCGCATCGGCATGGTCGAGGTGGAGATGGACATCCCCGAGCTTGGCTTTGCCGTCCCGATCGGCGAGATCGAGCTGACCGAATGCGAGACGGTGAACCAGTTCAAGGGCAGCCGCACCGAGCCGCCGCAGTTCACCCGCGGCTATGGGCTGACCTTCGGCCAGACCGAACGCAAGGCGCTGGCGATGAGCCTGGTGGACCGCGCGCTGCGCTGGAAGGAACTGGGCGAGGATTTCACCGGCGCCCCGGCGCAGGATGAGGAATTCGTGCTGATGCATGCCGACAACGTGCAGGCGACGGGCTTTCTCGAACACATCAAGCTGCCGCACTACGTTGATTTCCAAAGCGAAACCGAACTGATCCGCCGCCTGCGCGCCGAGGTTCTGGCGCAGCGGGAGGCGGCGGAATGATGTGCCCGTCCGGCCGCCTGACAACCGTCACAGAAGGGGTGAAGCCATGACCGATCAAGCCTACAACTTCGCCTATCTGGACGAACAGACCAAGCGGATGATCCGCCGCGCCATCCTGAAGGCGGTGGCGGTGCCCGGCTATCAGGTGCCCTTCGCCAGCCGCGAAATGCCGATGCCCTATGGCTGGGGCACCGGCGGCGTGCAGGTAACGGCGGCCTGTCTGGTGCCCGAAGACGTGCTGAAGGTCATCGACCAGGGCGCCGATGACACGACGAATGCCGTCTCGATCCGCAAGTTCTTCCGCCGCGTCTCGGGCGTCGCGGTGACCGAGGCGACGACCGAAGCGACGGTGATCCAGACCCGCCATCGCATTCCCGAAACGCCGCTGCATGCGGGGCAGATCCTGGTCTATCAGGTGCCGATCCCCGAACCGCTGCGCTTTCTGGAACCGCGGGAAACCGAGACGCGCAAGATGCACGCGCTTGAGGAATACGGGCTGATGCAGGTGAAGCTTTACGAAGACATCGCCCGGCACGGCACGATTGCCACCTCTTACGCCTATCCGGTGGCGGTTGAGGGGCGCTATGTGATGGACCCCTCGCCGATCCCGAAATTCGACAATCCGAAACTGTCGGACAGCCCGGCGCTGCAGCTGTTCGGGGCGGGGCGCGAAAGCCGCATCTATGCCCTGCCACCCCATACGCAGGTGGTCAGCCTGGATTTCGACGACCATCCGTTCCAGCCGACCAAGGCCGCGCATGACTGCGACCTCTGCGGCGCTGCCACCAGCTATCTGGATGAAGTGATCACCGATGACGCCGGCGGGCGGATGTTCGTCTGCTCGGACACCGATTTCTGCGGCGGAAGGCGGGCGGTCGGGCATACCGGCCGGCTGGGCACGCGCGAGGCCCCCAATCCCACAAGGGGAGAAGGTGCCTCCCCTCCCCCTCGTGGGG
>JACZKR010000275.1 GCA_014859945.1 Paracoccaceae bacterium
GGGTCAAGGCTTGCGGCGAAAAGGAATTTCATTGAATATCAATGAGTTGACGTTATTCCGCATGGTTGCTTCCCGGCGGGCTTCGCTGTATGTTGGCGCCCCGGACAACCAAGGGGACCGACAATGTCACTGCGAGAGCGCCTGCAGGCCGCCCTGAAGGATGCGATGAAGGCGAAAGAGGCCGACCGCCTTTCCGCCCTGCGGCTGATCAACGCCGCCATCAAGGACCGTGAGATCGCGGGCCGGGGCGAAGGCGGGGCCGAGGTTTCCGACGCCGATCTGCTGGCGGTGCTGGGCAAGATGGTCAAGCAGCGCCAGGAGTCGGCCCGCATCTATGAAGAGGGCGGGCGGCTGGAACTGGCCGAGAAGGAACTGGCGGAAATTTCGGTGATCGAGGAATTCCTGCCGCGTCAGCTTTCGGCTGATGAGGTCAAGGCAGCCATCGCCGCCGCCGTGGCCGAGGCGGGCGCCACCAGCATCCGCGACATGGGCAAGGTGATGGCCGTCCTGAAGGGCAAATACACCGGCCAGATGGATTTCGGCGCGGTGGGCGCCACCGTCAAGGCGCAGCTGGCGGGCTGAAGACCCGTTCCAGAAAGGCGTGGGTCCGCTCCAGCGCCTGCTGCCCGGCCTGGGTTTCCAGCGAGAACTGGTATTCATGGGCCAGGGGCGGCTGGTGGTCGGGCGGGAAGAACAGCGCATCCACCTCGATCCCCCGCGCCGCCGCCGTCTCGGCCAGTGCAACCGATTGCGGGCCCAGCGGGTCGGCATTGCCGGCGCTGATGAACAGCGGCGGCATGTCATCGGGCAGGTTCGCCGGGATCGAGAACAGCGGCAGGTCGGGCGCGTTCAGCACATCGCGCGTGCCGAAATAGGCCCAGAACACGGTTTTCAGGAATCCGCCGAACGGCCCTTCCAGATTCAGCGCCGCCGGATCATAGCCGCCGCAGAACAGCACCAGCCCGCGCAGACTGCCCGCCGGCAGCGCCGGTTCAAGACCAAGCGCCGCCGCATAGGCCGGATCAAGCTGGGCGATGGCGGTCTGCGCGGCAATCTGGGCGCCGGCGCTGTCGCCGGCCAGCACCACGCGGCGGGCGTCCAGTCCCTCGTCCCCGGCATGGGCGGCCAGCCAGGCCAGCGCGGCATTTACCTGCCGGGCGGGAACGGGATGGCGGGCCGACGGCGCCAGCGTGTAATCCACGTTCACCATGGCCACGCCGCGCCCGGCCAGAAGCCGCAGGTAATTGCCCACATTCTCCTTGCTGCCGGACACCCAGGCGCCGCCGTGAACCCAGACCACCACTGGCCAGCCGCCGGGCGGCACCGGGCCGGGCGGCAGGATGACATCGAGCAGCGCATCGTCATCGCCCGCAAGGTAAGGGATATCGCGCTTTTCCTGCAGGCCATCGGGCAGAAGGGGCTCTAGCGCCTGCATGGCGTGCTGCGCTTCGCTGTCGAAGCTGTGCCGCAGAACCAGAACGGCGGGCCACGGGCTAAGCCGGAAGGCTGCCAGCCCCAGCACGATCAGCCCGGCCAGAAAGACCATCGTCCAGATCGCATAGCGCAACAGGCGGGGCATCGGCTGATTCCTTCGGCTGGCCTTGGGCTAGCGTGGCATCTTGCCCAGTGCGTCGGCAACCCGGTTGCGCTGGGCCACGCTGTTGAACACCGTCAGATCGACGCCGCTGCGCAGGCGGGCCGCATGGGCCGGGCTGCGCACCGCCGCAATCAGCGCGACCATGGCCGCCACGTCATCGTCCGAAATCCAGCCCTCCATCAGCGTGGCCAGCGCGGCCAGCCGGGTATCGACCGTCATCAGCTGCAGCATCTCGGGCGTGCGGGCCTTCACATAGGCGCGCACCTGATCGTCGGTCTGCAGCCAGGGCGTGCGGCCGGCGATATCATCGGCGATGTCGGTCAGGTTCTGCAGGGCCAAGGTGCCTTCGTCGGTGGCCATGATGTTGCTTTCATAGCCCGGCAGCGGCGTGGTTTCGCGCTTGAAGCCGAAATTGCTGCCGACCTGGCTGAGCAGGCTTTCGGTGTAGCGGTCCTTCAGGCCGATGATATGGCCGAATTCATGGGCGACCACCCATTCCAGAACATTGCCCAGCCGCGAATCCAGCCGCATGTAGGTCTGACCGAAGCGGGGGCGGACCACGGCAGAGGGCAACTCGATCGGGGCAAGCTCGATCTGCAGCATGTTCGACGGGCGCGTGGCGGCGGCGCGGTGGGTGACGGTGAAATCGCATTTGAAGAAGGCCCGGTCGCCCAGATTCTGGTTCCACACCCGGTTGACGGTGTTCTGGATCAGCAGGGCCGATAGGGGCGTTGCCTGTTCGCCCCAGACCTGCGCCTGACCGCTGATCTGGACGCGCTTTTCGATGATATCGACGGTGATGCCGGGGACCGGCGCATAACGGCGCGGAGGGTGGGCCATATCGGTTCGTCCTGAAATCGGCGCGGGCGCGCCGGCGGGAAAAGGCGGGATCACGGCAGAAAGGCCGCGCGGGGATCAATCAGCAAAGGATGAGCCGCCGCGGCGCTGCCGTCAAGGTTGCAGGCTGCGCAGGCGGGCCAGACGGCCGCGCAGATCGGCGGCAATCTGCCCGCGTTCGGCCGGCGTCAGGAAGGCGCCCAGTTCCACTTCGCGCCCGCCGCCGGAAAGGGTCAGATAATCCTGCACCGGGCCGCCTTTAGGGTGCAGCGTCACCTTCACCCAATGCGGATTGGCCTGCCAGTCCTGCCGGCGGCCCTTGGGGCCATGGCGGGTCAGGCTGATAAGATCGGCGGTCAGCCGCAGATCCTCGACGATGTCGCTGTCACGAAAGCTGCGGTCCAGCGCCCACCAGATGCCGGCCACCGTCAGCGCCAGAAAGGGCAGAAGCATCCACAGCACGGGCGACCCCAGAACCACCGTCAGCGGCAGGGCGATCAGCGCCGCCGTGGCGCCGATGAACAGCGCAAAGCCCCGCCGCGTCAGCGACCGGTAGGGCCACAGATGCAGCCTGTCGCCTTCGCCATCGGGGGGCAGCCATTGGTAGGGCAAGGGAACACTCCGCCAGATCGGGCCAGAGGTGGCGCAGGCCCCGGGTTTCGTCAAGGCACTGCCCGGGTGCAACGGATGCGATGCGGCCCCGGCCAAAGGAAAAGGCCCCGGAGTTTCCTCCGGGGCCTTTTAACTGGTTCAGGTCTCAGTGCCCGCGGGCGTGATCCCAGTCCGACTGCTTCGGCAGCTGCTCGAACGTGTGTTCGGGCGGCGGGCAGGGCAGCGTCCATTCCAGCGTGTCGGCGTATTCGTTCCAGTAGTTGTTCTCGGTCACCTTGCGGCCGGCGAACAGCGTGTAGAAGACGATGCCGATGAAGAACACGAACGAGGCGAACGAAAGGAAGGCACCGATCGACGAGATGTGGTTCCAGTAGGCGAAGGCCTCGGGATAGTCGATGTAGCGGCGCGGCATGCCCTGACGGCCCAGGAAGTGCTGCGGGAAGAAGGTCAGGTTCGCACCGATGAACATCGCCCAGAAGTGCAGCTTGCCCGCCCATTCCGGATACTGCCGGCCCGACATCTTGCCGATCCAGAAGTAGACCCCGGCGAAGATGCCGAACACGGCGCCCAGGCTCATCACATAGTGGAAGTGCGCCACGACGTAATAGGTGTCGTGATAGGCGCGGTCGACAGGGGCCTGCGACAGGACGATGCCGGTCACGCCGCCCACGGTGAACAGGAACAGGAAGCCGAAGGCCCAGAGCATCGGCGTCTTGAACTCGATCGAGCCGCCCCACATCGTGGCGATCCACGAGAACACCTTGATGCCGGTGGGCACCGCGATGACCATGGTGGCCAGCATGAAGTAGCTTTGCTGGGTCAGCGACATGCCGACGGTGTACATGTGGTGCGCCCAGACGACGAAGCCCAGAACACCGATGGCGACCATCGCATAGACCATCGGCAGATAACCGAAGATCGGCTTGCGCGAGAAGGTCGAGATGACCTGGCTGATGATGCCGAAGGCCGGGATGACGATGATGTACACTTCCGGGTGGCCGAAGAACCACAGGATGTGCTGATACAGGATCGGGTCACCGCCGCCCGAGGGCTGGAAGAAGGTGGTGCCGAAGTTGCGGTCGGTCAGCAGCATGGTGATGGCGCCGGCCAGAACGGGCAGCGACAGCAGGATCAGCCACGAGGTGACGAAGATCGACCAGCCGAACAGCGGAACCTTGTGCATGGTCATGCCGGGGGCACGCATGTTCAGGAAGGTGGTGATCATGTTGATCGCGCCGAGGATCGACGAGGCGCCCGACAGGTGGACGGCGAAGATCGCCAGGTCCATCGAATAGCCGGCTTCGTTCGTCGACAGCGGCGGATAAAGCACCCAGCCCACGCCCGAACCCAGCTGGTCATTGCCGCCGGGCGAGATGACCGATGCGACGGCCAGCGAGGTGCCGGCGACATACATCCAGTAGGACAGGTTGTTCATCCGGGGAAAGGCCATGTCCGGCGCGCCGATCTGCAGCGGCATGAAGTAGTTGCCGAAGCCGCCGAAGAGCGCGGGAATGACCACGAAGAACATCATCAGGATGCCGTGGGCGGTGACGGTCACGTTCCAGACATGGCCGTTGGGCGTGCATTGCTCGACCGTCGCGGCGGTCAGGCGCATGCCTTCCATGCACATGTACTGAACCCCCGGCTCCATAAGCTCCATCCGCATGTACACGGTGAAGATGACCGAGATCAGGCCGACAACGCCGGCCGTGAAGAGGTAGAGGATCCCGATGTCCTTGTGGTTTGTCGACATGAACCAGCGGGTAAAGAACCCGCGCTGGTCGTGGTCGTGGCCATGAATGGCGGCGTCTGCCATTGGCTTCTCCCGTTCCGAATGATTCCCTGCGCGCCCGTTGATCCCGGTCGCGTCCATTGAACCAGTCTTTAGTGCGACGTTCTGTCCTCGGCAACGGGCGAGTTTGATCTGGATCAAGTTATCTTGTCGCAGGCGGCACTTGCGGCGCGCCCATAATGCAAGGGGGCGGCCGGTGGCCGCCCCCGCAGGATCCCTGTGGGACCGGGTTACTTCTGGGTGGCCAGCCAGGCCGCGATATCTTCGCCGCCCGCCGCCAGCTTGAAGGTCATCTTCGACTTGGCGGCGTCGTCGCCGGTCTTTTCCTTCAGCCAGGCCGTCGGGTCGGCGGCATAGGTCGCCAGCGAGGCTTCGTCCCAGACAGCGCCGGTGGCGCCGACGGCCAGGATCGAGTCGCCATATTTGAAATCGGCGACCGAGGCCACCGGCCGGCCGATCACGCCGCCAAGGTCGGGGCCGGTCTTGCCGCCCTTCACCGCGACCGTGCCATCGGCCAGCGTGACGGTGTGGCAGGCCTTGCACTTGTTGAAGCCCTTCTCGCCGGCAGCGGGATCGGCGGCCAGAGCAGGAGCGGCCAGCGCGAGGCTGCCGAGCAGGACCGTCAGGGAAAGCTTGTTCATGTCATCCTCAATGCTACGCGACCGATGAGTCGCCTTGGCGCGCGTTGAACATGGAGTTTCTGCCCCTTGATAGGCAATATCAAGGCATCGCAGATGCGTCTTTAGCCCGGAAACGCGCGCGAAAACGTCGCGGCCAGCGCCGCATCAAGGTCGGCCATCGTGACGGGCAGCCCCAGATCGACAAGGCTGGTCACGCCATGGTCACGGATGCCGCAGGGCACGATGCCGCCAAAATGCGACAGGTCCGGCTCGACGTTGATCGACAGTCCGTGAAAGCTGACCCAGCGGCACAGTTTCACTCCGATGGCGGCGATCTTGTCTTCGCGCGGGGTGCCGTCGGGGTTCGGCGCCTTGTCGGGACGCACCACCCAGACACCGACCCGGCCGCTCCGCCGTTCGCCCTTCACGTTGAACTCGGCCAGGGTGGCGATCACCCAGTTCTCCATGGCGCAGACAAAGCGGCGCACGTCGCGGCCCCGTTCGTTCAGGTTCAGCATCGTATAGGCGATGCGCTGGCCGGGGCCGTGGTAGGTGTACTGCCCGCCCCGCCCGGCCTCGAAGACCGGAAAGCGGCCGGGGTCTGTCAGGTCTTCGCGCCGCGCACTGGTGCCGGCGGTGTAAAGCGGGGGATGTTCCAGCAGCCAGACCGCCTCGGGCGCGCGGCCATCTGCGATAGCGGCTGCACGTTCCTCCATCGCCGCAAGGGTTTCGGCATAGGGCGAAAGCCCGGGCAGAACCTGCCATTCGACCTGATTGCCCATCGCGGCGCGCTCCGTGGTGACGGTCCACAGATGGCGCGGCGGAAGGCGGAATGCAACCGCCCCGGGCGCGCAGAATCCCCCTTTTCTTCGCCCGCCCGAGCCGCTACATAGCCGCCAGCCTGCGGGTCATGGCCCCGGGACCGAGTGTGCGGATGTGGCGGAATTGGTAGACGCGCAGCGTTGAGGTCGCTGTTCCTTAACCGGAGTGAAAGTTCGAGTCTTTTCATCCGCACCACTCGATCCCCGGCCGGCCGCCGGACTTCCCCAAAGCCCTGAAGACCTGCCGCGCCTTCGCGCCGATTCTTGCTGCGCTGCGGAATGGCCGCACCGATCCGGCATGGAATCGTCGCCCCTTTTGTCAAACCCGACCGCCGCGGCGCAGAAACCGCCGCCCGATTCCTTGGCGCGATGCCGCTCTGGGTGGCAAATGCGGCGCAAAATGCCCGGTCGCCGCGCATTTCACATGCGACCGATGAAGAAATGACGACAGCGTTGCCTTCAACTTCGGCATCCGCTTTAGTCATCGGCAAGAGCGGCGAAAACAGCCGCCGTCATCACAGGGAGTATCGCGTGGCACAGACCGGCCCGAACGACGCATTCGTCGCTTTCGAACATGTGCAGAAAAGCTATGACGGCGTCTCGCTGGTCGTGAAGGATCTGAACCTGACCATCGGGAAGGGTGAATTCCTGACGATGCTCGGGCCGTCGGGTTCGGGCAAGACCACCTGCCTGATGATGCTGGCCGGGTTCGAGACCGCCACCAACGGTGAAATCCGGCTGGATGGCCGGCCGATCAACCAGGTGCCGCCGCACAAGCGCGGCATCGGCATGGTGTTCCAGAACTACGCGCTGTTTCCCCATATGACCGTGGGCGAAAACCTGTCCTTCCCGCTGGAAGTGCGCGGCATGGGCAAGTCAGAGCGTGAGGCCAAGATCAAGCGCGCGCTGGACATGGTGCAGATGGGCAGCTTCATCAACCGCCGGCCCGCGCAGCTTTCGGGCGGCCAGCAGCAGCGGATTGCGTTGGCGCGGGCGCTGGTCTTTGATCCGGCGCTGGTGCTGATGGACGAACCCCTGGGCGCGCTGGACAAGCAGCTGCGCGAGCATATGCAGTTCGAAATCAAGCACCTGCACGAAAGCCTTGGCATCACCGTGGTCTATGTGACCCATGATCAGGGCGAGGCGCTGACCATGTCGGACCGGGTTGCGGTGTTCAACGACGGCCGCATCCAGCAGCTTGCGCCCCCGGCCGACCTTTACGAACGGCCCGAGAACAGCTTCGTCGCCCAGTTTATCGGCGAAAACAACAAGCTGCCCGGCACGATCGAGGAGTTGTCCGAAGGCAAGGCGCTGGTGCGGCTGGCCACGGGTGAGCTGATCGACGCCACCCCGGTCAACGTGACCGAAAAGGGCGGCAAGACGCTGGTTTCGATCCGCCCCGAACGGGTGGAATTCAAGCCCGAGATGATGCCCCCCGGCGCCCATACCATCGACGCCGAAGTGCTGGAGATCATCTACATGGGTGACATCCTGCGCGCCCGGCTGCGGGTCGCCGGATCGGACGATTTCGTGATGAAGATGCGCAATACCCTTGGCCAGACCCGGCTGGCCAACGGGCAGCGGATCAAGGTCGGCTGGCATCCGCAGGATGCCCGCGCGCTTGATCCCATGTGATCCCCGAAAGGGGGCCGCCCGGTCTCGAGAAGGGCGGCACCGGACCAACCATAACAGGGAGACTGCAATGAAGAAAATTCTCGCACTGTCCACCGCGCTTTCCGCCGCGGCCTTCGCGGCCCAAGCGGATGTGACGGTGATGTCCTGGGGCGGCGCCTATGGCGAAGCCCAGACCGAAGCCTTCGTGAAGCCGTTCATCGCCGCGACCGGCAAGCCGACCGTCATGGTCGACAGCGACAACCCCGCCACGCCGATCAAGGCGATGGTGGAATCGGGCAACGTCACGGTTGACGTGGCTTCGCTGGAATATGCCGACGCCATCCGTCTGTGCGACGAAGGCGTGCTGGAGCCGATCGACATCGCCTCGCTGCCCGCCGGTGCCGACGGCACCCCGGCCGCCGATGACTTCCTGGCCGGCGCCGTGACCGAATGCGGCGTTTCGACCGACATCTGGTCGAACATCTTCGCCTATGACACCACCAAGTTCCCCGAAGGCCCGAAGACGGTCGCCGACTTCTTCGACCTGGAGAAGTTCCCCGGCAAGCGCGGCCTGCGCAAGGGCGCCAAGGCGGTTCTGGAACTGGCGCTGATGGGTGACGGCGTTCCGGCTTCGGAAGTCTATGCGCTGCTCGACACGCCCGAAGGCGTGGACCGCGCCTTCGCCAAGCTGGACACGATCAAGGATCAGGTCGTGTGGTGGGAAGCCGGTTCGCAGGCGCCGCAGCTTCTGGCCGATGGTGAAGTGGCGATGACCACCGCCTACAACGGCCGGATCTTCGCCGCCGCGATGAACGAAGGCAAACCCTTCCAGATCGTCTGGGACGGCCAGATCTACGAAAACGAAATGTTCGTGATTCCGAAGGGCGCCCCGAACATGGCCGACGCGCTGGAGTTCGTGAAGTTCGCGACCTCGACCGAAGGTCTGCGCGCTTCGGCCCAGCAGATCTCGTATGGTCCGGCCCGCAAGTCGTCGATGAAGGAAGAGATCCTCTTCAAGGACGGCAAGACCGTGATGGCGCCGCACCTGCCGACCGCGCCGGAAAACATGGGCAACGCGCTGGAAACCTCGGCTCCGTTCTGGGTGGACCATGACGCGGAACTGAACGAGCGCTTCCAGGCCTGGCTTGCCCAGTAATCCTGCCTGACCATCACCGGGCGCGGGTCATTCCGCGCCCGGACTTCCGGAAAAGGGACGACGGATGACCGAGGCCGCCACGCCAGCGCTGCTGACCACCGCCGACGGGCGGCCGCTGAAAGAGGCGCTTGCCACCGCGCAGGCGCGCGCGCGCCGCCGGGCGCTGCTTCTGGTGCTGCCGCTTTTGGCCTTCGTGCTGCTGACCTTCCTGATCCCGATCGGCTACATGCTGAAACGCTCGGTCGAGCATGACGGATTTTCCGCCTCGGCCCCCGAACTGGATGCCTGGTTCGCCGCGAACCCCGGTTTCGACTATGCCAACCCGCCGGAAGAGGCCTATGCCGCGCTGGTCAAGGACCTGGCCCGGATGCAGGAGGAAAAGACCACCGGCATCGCGGGCACCCGTATCAACTATACCGTTCCCGGCACGATCAGCCTGTTCAAGGGCGGTGCCCGGGCCGCCAAGGACCTGCAGCCCCCCTACAAAGAGGCGCTGATCGCGCTGGATGCCGAATGGTCCTCGGTCAAGCTGTGGCGCGGGATGGAAGCGGCCTCGTCGAAATACACCACCGAGTTCTACAAGGTGGCCGCCGACCGCAAGCTGACCGATGAGGGCTGGACCCGGGGCGGCGACAAGGAACGGATCTACCTTTACCTTTTCTTCAAGACCTTCCTCGTCTCGGCGCTGATCACGGTGATCTGCCTGTTGCTGGCCTTCCCGGTGGCGCATCTGCTGGCCGTGCTGCCGATGTCGAAATCCTCTTTGCTGATGATCCTTGTGCTGCTGCCGTTCTGGACCTCGCTTCTGGTGCGCACGACAAGCTGGATCGCGCTGTTGCAGGAGCAGGGCATCCTCAACAACCTGCTGGTCTGGATGGGGGTCGTGCCCGATGCCAGCCGCCTGCAGATGATGTACAACATGACCGGCACCGTCGTGGCGATGACCCATGTCCTTCTGCCCTTCATGATCCTGCCGCTTTATTCGGTGATGCGGGTCATCCCGCCCAGCTATGCCCGCGCCGCCCGCAGCCTTGGCGCCACCAGCTGGACCACCTTCCGCCGCATCTATCTGCCGCAGACCCTGCCGGGGATCGCGGCCGGCTCGCTTCTGGTCTTCATTCTGGCGGTCGGCTACTACATCACCCCCGCGCTGGTCGGCGGGGCGGACGGGCAGCTGATCTCGAACCTGATCAGCTTCCACATGTCCAAGTCGAACTGGTCGCTGGCGGCGGCCCTGGCGGCGATGCTGCTGGCCTCGATCCTGCTGCTGTACTGGCTTTACGACCGCCTCATCGGCATCGACCGGCTGAAGCTGGGCTAAGGAGAACATCATGGCGCTTCCGTCCTATGCCTCGCCGCTCGAGAAGACCTGGCACTACGCCTATCTGGTGATCTGTGTCCTGATCTTTGTCTTCCTGATCGCGCCGATCCTTGTCGTCATTCCGCTGTCCTTCACCTCGGGCGCCTATTTCAGCTTCACGCCCGAGATGCTGCGGTTTGATCCCGCGGGCTATTCGCTGCGCTGGTATGATGCGCTGCTGACGCTGGGCCACCCCACACCCGACGCGCCGCGCGACAGCGCCTGGTGGACCATCGCGTGGGAGCGTTCGACCTGGATTCAGGCCGCCAAGAATTCCTTCTGGGTGGGGCTGTGGGCGACGATCCTGGCCACCACGCTGGGCACCATCGCCGCCCTTGGCCTGTCGCGGCCGGAAATGCCCTATCGCCGGCTGATCATGGCGCTGCTAATCAGCCCGATGATCGTGCCCATCATCATCATCGCGGTGGGGATGAGCTTTTTCTACGCGCAGGCCTGCGTCGCACCCGATACCGCGCTGGGGTCGGTGCTGGGGGTGTTCCTGTCGAACAAGGGCTGCCTTGTGAACTCGCATCTTGGCGTGATCATCGCCCATGCGGTTCTGGGCATTCCCTTTGTCATCATCACCGTGACGGCCACGCTTTCGGGCTTTGACCAGTCACTGATCCGCGCCGCGCATTCGCTGGGGGCGAGCCCCCGGGTGACCTTCTTCAAGGTGGTGATGCCGCTGATCCTGCCGGGCATCATCTCGGGCGCGCTTTTCGCCTTCGTCACCTCGTTTGATGAGGTGGTGGCGGTGCTGTTCATCGCCGGGCCCGAGCAGCAGACCATCCCGCGCCAGATGTTCAACGGCATCCGTGAGGCGATCAGCCCGGCCATCCTTGCGGTGGCGACCATTCTGGTGATCGTGTCGATCCTGCTTCTGACCACGGTTGAACTGTTGCGCCGCCGGTCCGAACGCCTGCGCGGCGTGACGCCGAGGTAGCTATGGCCAACACCTATGACAGCGGCCGGCTGAACCTGCCCTTCGTCGGCATCTCGACCTTCGGCAAGCGGCCCTATGTGCAGGACTGGGATGCCATCGCCGCCGATGTGGCGGTGCTGGGTGCGCCCTTCGACTTCGGCACGCAGTTCCGCGCCGGCGCGCGCTTTGGCCCCCGCGCGGTGCGCGAGGCATCGACGCTGTTCAGCTTCGGCCATGCCGGCGCCTATGACCATGAGGACGACTGCACCTATCTGCCGCAATCGGTGCGGATCGTCGATATCGGCGATGCCGACATCGTCCACACCGATACCGCCAAAAGCCACGCCAACATCCGCAAGGGGGTTGAGGCGATCCTGAAGGCCGGCGCCCTGCCGGTGGTGATCGGCGGCGACCATTCGGTGAATATCCCCTGCATTCAGGCGTTCGAAGGGCAGGGGCCGATCCATATCCTGCAGATCGACGCCCATCTGGATTTCGTCGATGAACGGCATGGCGTGAAGGTCGGCCATGGCAGCCCGATGCGCCGGGCGGCGGAAAAGGATTATGTCACCGGCATCACCGCCGTCGGCATCCGCAATGTCTCTTCCACCGCCAAGGACGGCTATGATGCCGCCCGCGTCATGGGCGATGACATCCTCTCGGTCCGCCAGTTCCGCGCTTTGGGCGCCGAAGGCGTAGCCAAACGCATTCCCGCCGGTGCGCGGGTTTATGTGACCATCGACATCGACGGCTTCTGCCCCTCGATCGCGCCGGGCACCGGCACGCCCAGCCATGGCGGCTTCCTTTACTACGAGGTGCTGGAACTGCTGCAGCACGTCGCAAAGGCGCATGAGGTGGTGGGGATGGATCTGGTCGAGGTGGCACCCGACTACGACCCCTCACAATCGACGCAGATCCTGGCGGCGCAGGTGCTGCTGAATTTCCTGGGCTTCATCTTCCACGCCCGCGGCTTCCGCTAAGACCGATTTCTTCAAAGAAATCGGGCCGGAGCCTTTGAAGGCTCCGGGGTGCCCTTACGGCAGGATATGCAGCCAGCCCCAGATCGTCAGGATCGACAGCGCCGTGGCAATCAGCACCGCGCTGGCATTGACCCGCTTCGCCACGCCGTAAAGATGGGCGAACATATAGGCGTTCACCCCCGGCGCCATGGCCGCCGTCATCACCGCTGACCGCAACTGCCCGGTGTTCAGCGCAAAGACCCAGCGGCCAAGGCTGTAGGTGATGGCCGGGTGGATCAGGATCGACAGGGCGCAGACCATGGCGATGGCCTTCATGTCGCCCTCGGGCCGGTAGCGCAGCAGCACCCCGCCCAGCCCGAACAGCGCCGCCGGCACCGCCGCCCGCGCCATCATGTCCAGCGCGCCCTGCGCCGCGACCGGCACCGGCAGGCCCGACAGGTTCCACGCCAGCCCCGACAGCACGCCGATGACCAGCGGCTGGCTGAGAACGCCCTTGCCGATCTGCAGCAACAGCCGCCCGGGCTGCGCCAGCCGCCCGCGCGACCGGGCAAGCTCCATCGCGATGATGCCGAAGGTGTAGAAGGTCGGCGCATGCAGCGCGACGATGGCAAAGTTGCCCGCCAGCGCATCGGTGCCATAGGCCCGTTCGGTGATCGGGATGCCCAGCAGCAGCGAGTTCGAAAACAGGCAGGCAAAGCCGATGGCCACCGCATCTTCGGGCGGGCGGGCGAACAAAAGCCGCGCCCCGGCAAAGCCCAGCGTGAAAGCGGTGAAGGCGCCGATGTAGAAGGACAGGAACAGCCCCGTCTCGAACTCGGCCCCCAGATCAATGCCGGCGATCGACTTGAACAACAGGCAGGGCACCGCGAAGTTCTGCGCAAAGCGCATCACGCCATCCACCGCGCTTTCGCCGAAAGACGTCCACCGCGCCGCCGCATAGCCGAAGCCGATCACCAGAAAGACCGGCAGGATGACGTCGATCAGCGCGTTCACGACGGGTCTGCGAAGGTCAGGACCATGCCGTCATGCGCAGGCGTGATGCCCTGCGGCAATTCGGTCAGCAGCGTTGCGTGATCAAGGTCAAGATGCATGTTGGTCAGCACCGCCTGCCGCGGACGGGCGCGGGAGATCCAGTCCAGCGCCATCGCCAGATGGGCATGGGTCGGGTGCGGCTTGCGGCGCAGCGCATCGACAATCCAGCAGTCGAGCCCGGCCAGGACCGGCCAGCTTTCCTCGGGAATGTCCACCGCGTCGGGCAGATAGGCCAGCCCGCCGATGCGGAACCCCAGCGCCTGCATGCTGCCGTGATCGGCGGTGAAGGGCTGCAGGCGCACCACACCGCCGGCGCCGTCCACCTCGATCACCCCGTCGATGGCGCGCAGGTCCAGGATCGGCGGATAGGGGCTGCCCGCCGGCTGGATGAAGGCATAGCCGAAGCGCGAGATCAGCGCGTCCTGCGTCGGCGCATCGGCCCAGACCGGCAACCGCCGGCGCAGGTTGAACACGATCTGCCGCAGATCGTCGATGCCATGGGTATGGTCGGCATGGGAATGGGTAAAGACCACGCCGTCCAGCGTGCCGACACCGGCATCCAGAAGCTGCTCGCGCATGTCGGGCGAGGTGTCGATCAAGACCCGCGTCACGCCTGCACCCTCTTGCCGTTCAACCAGAAGCGAACAGCGGCGGCGGCGGTTGCGGGGGTTCGCCGGGTCGCAATCGCCCCAGTCGCCGCCCAGACGCGGCACGCCCCCCGAAGACCCGCAGCCCAGAATGGTAAAGCGCAGCTCCGCCATGGTCAGGCCGCCTGCGCCTTGCGCGCCGCGCGGGTGAAGAGGCGGTCGAAATTCGCCGTCGTCGCCGCCGCGAATTCCGCCTCGGTGATGCCAAAGACCCCGGCCCCCGCCTTGGCGGTGAAGACGGTATAGGCCGGCTCATTCCGGCGCCCGCGATAGGGCGGCGGCGCCAGATAGGGGCTGTCGGTCTCGACCAGAATGCGGTCCAGCGGGGCCGCGGCAAAGATCGCCCGCAGAGCGGTGCTTTTCGGGAAGGCCGCGATGCCCGACATCGACAGGTAGAATCCCATCTCCAGCGCGGCCTTCGCCAGCCCCTCGCCCGAGGAAAAACAGTGCATCACGCAGGAATAGCTCTGCCGCGCCATGCCTTCGGCCAGGATCGCCGCCATGTCGTCGTCGGCATCGCGGGCATGGATGATCAGCGGCAGCCCGGTTTCCTGCGCCGCCTCGATATGCCGGCGCAGGCTTGCCTGCTGCAGCTCCTTGGAATCTGGCGTGTAGTGGTAATCCAGCCCCGTCTCACCGATGCCCACCATCCGCGGATCGCGGGCCAGCGCCACCAGATCAGCGACCGAAAGCGGCGGCTCTTCGGCCGCGCTCATCGGGTGGATGCCGGCGGCATAGAAGATGCCCTCATGATCGGCCACGATCTTCTGCACCCTCGGCAGGTTGCGCATCCGCGTGCAGATGGTGACCATCCGCCTGACGCCGGCGGCGCGGGCGCGGGCGATGACGTCGGGCAGTTCGGTTTCGAAATCCGGGAAATCCAGATGGCAGTGGCTGTCCACGATCTCGGGGGGCATGATCTCGGAGGGCATGGGCTTCATCGGGTCCGGCACGTCATTTCCTTCGCCCTGCCATCCTCTCTCGACAAATATCCCACGGGGGTCCGGGGGTGTGAAACCCCCGGCTTGCGACGGGGCGATAGGGCGGGCCGGCGGGTTTCAGGTCCGCCGCGACAGCGCCTGCGCCGTCCCGTCGATCCTCAGCACCATATCCATGAGAAGCGCCGCAGGGTCAAGGTTGACCGCCTTGCCGCGCCGTGCCCGCAGGCCCAGCGATTGCGCCAGATCGGCCCAGTGCCGCGCGGCCCAGGGGTCGGGTGCAAGGCGGGCGATCAGCGCTGCCTCACCCGGCGCGGCCTCGGGCGGCGGGGCGCCAATGGTGCCGGCGCGGGCAAGGCGGGCCAGAAACAGGTCGATCAGCGTGACGATCAGTTCAAAGGTGGCCTGCGCACCCCTGGCGGCCCCCGCTTCGGCCAGCGTCAGGGCCTGCCGCCGGTCCACCCCCGGCAGGCCCCGGAACAGATCGACCAGCCGGGCGTAAAGCGGCAGGCCCTCGGTCATGGTCAGCCGGAACGCCTCACCCACCGAACCGCCGGCCAGCTCGGCCAGCGCCACCCGCTCGGCCGGATCGACCTCGCCGCCCGCCTGCGCAAGTGCGGAGGCCAGATCATCCGGCGCCAGCGGCGCCAGCCGCAGTTCCCGGCAACGCGAGCGGATGGTGGGCAAAAGCCGCGCCGGCTGATGGGTGACCAAGAGCAGCGTGACCTGCGGCGGCGGTTCCTCCAGCACCTTCAGCAGCGCGTTCGCCGCCTGCGGGTTCATCTCATCCACCGCATCGACGATCACCACCCGCCGCCCGCCATCGGCGGCGGAAAGCGAGAGGAACTTCTTCATCCCCCGCACCTCATCGACCGAGATGACGTCGGGCAGGCGTTCCTTCTTTTCATCCCAGGCGCGGCGCAGCAGGTAAAGCCGCGGTTCCGACAGCGCGTCGATGTGGCGGTTGACCGGGTGATCGGGCGGAATATCCAGCGTCGCCGGCGGCGGCGTGGCGAAAAGCCCGCCGTCCTGCGGGGGCGTCGCCAGCAGGAACCGCGCCAGCCGCCAGGCCAGCGTGGCCTTGCCCACCCCGCGCGGCCCGCTGATCAGCCAGCCGTGGTGCAGCCGGCCGGCGTTGAAAGCCTCCAGAAACGTGGCCTCGGCATGGGCATGGCCGAACAGCCGGACGGTCTGGCGCGGATGGGGGGCACCATCAATCCGGTCAGGCTCGGGGATATCGCCGCTCATGGCCGGGGGGCGGCGGCGTCAAGAACCGCGCGCGCAGCGGCCAGCACATCCGCCGCCACGGCTTTGGGCGGGCGGGCGCCGTCGATCACGCGGAACCGCGCCGGATGGCCGGCGGCCAGCGCCAGAAAACCCTCGCGCGCGCGTTCCTGCAGGGCAAGCCCCATGCCTTCGAAGCGCAGTTCCTTGCCGGGGCGGGCCACGGCGCGGGCCAGCCCCTCATCGGCGGCAATGTCGATCAGGAAGGTGGCATCGGGTTCGGTGCCGATGACAAGATCGTGCAGGCGGTCCACCACCGCGCGCAGATCGCCCCGGGTCAGGCCCTGATAGATGCGGCTGGAATCGGCGAAACGGTCGCAGATCACCACCGCGCCACGGTCCAGCGCCGGGCGGATGGTCTTTTCCAGATGGTCCCGCCGGGCAGCGTTGAACAACAGAAGCTCGGTCATCGCAGACCAGCGGTCGGCCTCGCCTTCCAGCACCAGACGACGGATTTCCTCGGCGCCCGGGCTGCCGCCGGGTTCTCGCGTCAGAACGACCTCACGCCCCCCGGCCCGCAACGCTTCGGCCAGAAGCCGCGCCTGGGTGGATTTGCCCGAGCCGTCGATGCCTTCGAAAGACAGGAAGCTTCCGGCCATCAGCTGGCCGGGGCGCCGCCGCCCAGATAGCTGGCCTGCAGGTGGCGGGCCGCCGTCATCAGCCGGGTGACGAACCCGCCGCGCGGCACATCCGTTTCGGCCACCAGGGCCACGCGGTGTTCGGGCAGGTCGGGCAGGGTGATGACCAGTTCGGCCAGCTGCGTGCCCTTGGCGACCGGCGCCTTCACCGGACCGGTATAGACCACCTCGGCCTTCAGCCCGTCCTGCACCAGCGCCGGGATCAGCAGGCGCAGATCCTGCGCCGGCACCAGCCCCACCTTGTCGGCCGCGCCCATGAAGACCGCCGCCTCGGCAATGCGCTGACCTTCCTTGGCCACGGTCTTCAGCGCGAACTGGCGAAAGGCCCAGGAGCTGATGCGCTCGGCCTCTTCGGCGCGGTCCTTGTCGCTGGCCAGCCCGGTGATGGCGAAGATGATCCGCCGCTCACCCTGCTTCACGCTGCCCACCAGACCATAGCCCGCTTCCGAGGTATGGCCGGTCTTCAGCCCGTCCGCCCCGATCCCCAGTTTCAGCAGCGGGTTGCGGTTGTTGGCATTGGCCGGCGCCCGGCCTTTGTAGTTGTATTCGGTCTGCGCAAAGATCGGATAGAATTCGGGAAATTCCTCGATCAGCCGCCGTGACAGGATGCCCAGATCCTTCATGCTCATCCGGTGTTCCGGGTCGGGCCAGCCGGACGAGTTGGCGAAATGCGATTCCGTCATGCCCAGCGCCTGGGCGCGGGTGGTCATCTGAGCGGCAAAGGCCTCTTCGGTGCCGGCCAGCCCCTCGGCCACCACGATGCAGGCGTCATTTCCCGAATTCACGATCATGCCATGAAGCAGTTCCTCGACCGTCGGCCGGTCCCCCTGCTGCAGATACATGGTCGATCCGCCGCGCGCCGTCATCTCGACCGCGCGGGCCGAAACCGGGAAGGCCGTGTCCATCTGAACCCGGCCGTCGCGCAGCGCCTCGAACAGCATGTTGATCGTCATCAGCTTCGACATCGAAGCGGGCGGCAAGGGCTGATTGCCGTTCTTGTCCATCAGCACGGTATGGGTGGTCATGTCATAGACCCAGGCCGCCGTGGCCTTGGTGTCGAAGGCGCGGGCGGGCAGGGCCGCCAGCGTTGCGAAAATGACAAGAAGGGTGCCGAGGATGCGGGTCATCTGCTCTCCGCCTTAGCCGCGTTTCAGGAAATAGGCGTCGGCAAAGCCTGC
The DNA here is from genome assembly GCA_014859945.1 of Paracoccaceae bacterium. Classification (GTDB taxonomy): domain Bacteria; phylum Pseudomonadota; class Alphaproteobacteria; order Rhodobacterales; family Rhodobacteraceae; genus Fuscibacter. The sequence continues at coordinate 18,029 of JACZKR010000275.1, forward strand.
CGACTTGATCTTGGCCATCACATCGGCGCCGCCCGTGGCGGTGACCGACCAGAAGTCCTTGCCCTGGCTTTTCTCGGCCCGGACCGTGGCGGTGACGCCGGCCTTGGCCAGCGTGTCGGCCGCGCGCTTGGCATTGGCCTCGACCGAGAAGATGCCGATCTGGATCAGC
>JACZKR010000276.1 GCA_014859945.1 Paracoccaceae bacterium
GGGCGCCCCGCCGGTGGTGAACCCCTGAGCCTTCGGGGGGCCGGTCCGCCGGCCCCTTCCCCTTCCGCGCAGCGACGATCCAAAGCAAAAGGCCCCGGTTTCCCGGGGCCTTCTTCGTTCCGTAGTTCCGATCAGGCGATCAGAGCTTGCCGGCCTGCTGCTGCGACATCATGAAGACGTCGTAGTTGTACTCGGCGATCTGGGCCCAGAGGTAGGCATCGCGCTTGAAGGCGTCCTGGCTTTCCTTGATCTTCTTGAACATCTCGTTGCCGGCCGAGATTTCGGCATAGGTCGCGTTGGCCGCGTCGAACGAGGCCTGCATCACATCCGCCGGGAAGGGACGCAGCTGCGCGCCGTTGGCCACCAGCGATTTCAGCGCGGTGGGGTTCTTCCAGTCGTAGTTCGACAGCATGTCGGCATTGGCGACCTGGCAGCCCATCTTCAGCAGCGCCTGATAGGCGGGCGGCAGTTCGTTCCACTTGGCCAGGTTGATCATCGTGGCGATGGCCGGGCCACCTTCCCACCAGCCGGGATAGTAGTAGTAGGGCGCGACCTTGTAGAAGCCGAGCTTTTCGTCGTCATACGGCCCGACCCATTCGGTCGCGTCGATGGTGCCCTTTTCCAGCGCCGGATAGATGTCGCCGCCGGCGATCTGCTGCGGCACGACGCCCAGCTTTTCCATGACCTTGCCGGCAAAGCCGCCGACCCGCATCTTCAGGCCGTTCATGTCGGCGACCGAGGCGATTTCCTTGCGGAACCAGCCGCCCATCTGCACGCCGGTGTTGCCGGCCGGGAAGGCGATCAGGTTCTGCGTGGCGTAGAACTCGTTCATCAGGTCGATGCCGCCGCCATGGTAGAACCAGGCGTTCATCTGGCGCGCGTTCAGGCCGAAGGGCACGGCGGCGCCCAGCGCATAGGTCGGGTCCTTGCCCCAGAAGTAGTAGGGAACGGTGTGGCAGGCCTCGACCGTGCCCGAGGACACGGCATCGGCGGCTTCAAGGCCGGGAACCAGCTCGCCCGCCGGGAAGACCTGCAGGGTGAAATTGCCGTCGGACGCTTCCGAGATGTATTTCGACATCACGTCGGCGGCGCCGAAGATGGTGTCCAGCGCCTTGGGGAAGGACGAGGTCACGCGCCAGGTGACCTTGGGGTTCGATTGCGCAATGGCGGGCGCGGCCAGAACCGAGGCCCCCGCGGCGGCAACACCGCCAAGGCTGGCCTTGGTCAGGAAAGAACGACGGTCCATTAAGTACTCCTCCTCATCGACGGCGGGGATTCTCGCCCGCTCCGGTTTCTGCCAAAACCCTAGCGGCGGGCTTTGCGGTGGGGAACCGTTTTCTTCGCCAAACGGCGGATTTATGGTCACTTTTTCTTACCACCGGGGCAGAGGCCGCCGTGACGCAACGTCACTTCGGCGGGGGTGCCGATTTCGCTGCCTGCCGCTTGTGCGGCTGCCCGAAAGGCGGGCAACGGCGCGACTCAACGTGCCGGTCCGGTGGCCCGCCGGGCGCCCTCCGGGGCATGACGCGGGGTCATCTTTGCGAAAGTTGCGCTTTATCGCCGCTCACGGCAACAAATGTTCAATTTTCCACCCCCTCACGACATTTTCCGTGTCGATTTGCGGTTGACGCCCCGGTTTGCCCGCCATAGTGTCCGCCCCGAAGCTTGGTTTGGGGAACGGCAATGTCCGCACTTCTCGTAATCGTAGGATCTTGGCGCATGGGCCGGTAACGGTTTTCCATCATGGATCCCATGCGCCCCCGATGATCCTCGGGGGCTTTTTGTTGACCGCAGCCCGGCGAAGGCGGGCGAGATGAGGAAGAGACGATGACCAAGGCGATGACCGGCGCGAAGATGGTGGTGCAGGCTCTGAAGGATCAGGGCGTCGAGGTGGTGTTCGGCTACCCGGGCGGCGCCGTCCTGCCGATCTATGACGAGATCTTCCTGCAAAACGACATCCGCCACGTCCTTGTCCGCCACGAACAGGGCGCCATCCACATGGCCGAGGGCTATGCGCGGTCAACCGGCAAGGTGGGCGTGGCGCTGGTGACTTCGGGCCCCGGCGCGACCAACGCGGTGACCGGGCTGACCGACGCGCTTCTGGACAGCATTCCGATCGTGGTGCTGTCGGGCCAGGTGCCCACCTTCATGATCGGCACCGACGGCTTCCAGGAGGCCGATACCGTGGGCATCACCCGCCCCTGCACCAAGATGAACTGGCTGGTGAAGGACACCGCGAAACTGTCCGACACCATCCATCAGGCCTTCCACGTCGCCCGCGCCGGCCGCCCCGGCCCGGTGCTGGTGGACATCCCCAAGGACGTGCAGTTCGCCACCGCCGAATACACCCCGGCCGAGCGCGCCCGCACCAGCCATTACCAGCCGCGCGTGAAGGGCGATATCGAGGCCATCACCCGCATGGTCGAGATGATGGAAACCGCCGAGCGGCCGATCTTCTACACGGGCGGCGGCGTGGTGAACTCGGGCCCGGCGGCCAGCCAGCTTCTGCGCGAGTTTGTCGAGGCAACCGGCTTTCCCATCACCTCGACGCTGATGGGCCTTGGCGCCTATCCGGCCAGCGGCAAGGCCTGGCTGGGCATGCTGGGGATGCACGGGCTTTATGAAGCCAACCTCGCCATGCACGGCTGCGACCTGATGATCAACGTGGGCGCCCGGTTCGATGACCGCATCACCGGCCGCATCAAGGATTTCAGCCCCCACAGCCGCAAGATTCACATCGATATCGACCCCTCGTCGATCAACAAGGTCATCCGCGTCGATGTGCCGATCGTCGGCGATGTGGGCCATGTGCTGGAAGATGCGCTGCGCATCTGGAAGGCGCGCGGCCGCAAGGTGAACAAGGACGGGCTGGCCAAATGGTGGAAACAGATCGCCGAGTGGCGGGCCGTCAACTGCCTTGACTACAAGAACAGCGACAAGACCATCAAACCGCAATACGCCCTGCAGCGGCTTGAGGCGCTGACCAAGGGGATGGACCGCTACATCACCACCGAAGTGGGCCAGCATCAGATGTGGGCGGCGCAGTTCCTGGGCTTCGAAGGCCCGAACCGCTGGATGACGAGCGGAGGCCTGGGCACCATGGGCTACGGCCTGCCGGCCAGCATCGGCGTGCAGATCGCCCATCCCGAAGCGCTGGTGATCAACGTCGCCGGTGAGGCCAGCTGGCTGATGAACATGCAGGAAATGGGCACGGCCATGCAGTTCCGCGCCCCCGTGAAGCAGTTCATCCTGAACAACGAACGCCTTGGCATGGTGCGCCAGTGGCAGGAACTGCTGCACGGCGAACGCTACAGCCATTCGTGGTCGGAAAGCCTGCCCGATTTCGTCAAGCTGGCCGAAGCCTTCGGCTGCAAGGGCATCAAGTGCAGCGACCCGAAGGATCTGGATGACGCGATCATGGAGATGATCCGCTATGACGGCCCGGTGATCTTTGACTGCCTGGTCGAGAAGCACGAAAACTGCTTCCCGATGATCCCCTCGGGCAAGCCCCACAACGAAATGCTGCTGGGCGAGGCCGAGACGCAGGGCGTGATCAAGGCCGGCGGCGCGGTGCTGGTGTAAGCGCGGCCGGGGGGCCAGCCCCCCGGACCCCCCGGGATATTTATCGAGAGAGGATGAGGCAGTGTCGGCACTGAACATCAAACGCGGCTCGTCGAGCCATTCCGCCTATGACCTGCGCGACCCCAATGCCGAGGTCATCGAAAGCCATACCCTGGCCGTCGTGGTCGATAACGAAAGCGGGGTTCTGGCCCGTGTGATCGGTCTCTTTTCGGGGCGCGGCTACAACATCGAAAGCCTGACCGTGGGCGAGGTGGACCATGCGCGCCACCTGTCGCGCATCACCATCGTCACCTCCGGCACGCCGCAGGTCATCGACCAGATCGAGGCACAGCTTTCCCGCATGGTGCCGGTGCATGCGGTGCATGACCTGACGATGGACGGCCCCTCGGTGCAGCGCGAACTGGCGCTGGTCAAGGTGTCGGGCAAGGGCGAGGCGCGGATCGAGGCGCTGCGTCTGGCCGAGATATTCCGCGCCAATGTGGTCGATTCGACGCTGGAAAGCTTTGTCTTCGAGATGACCGGCACGCCGGAAAAGATCGACGCCTTCGCCGAGCTGATGCGCCCGCTGGGCCTGCGCGAGATGGCACGCACCGGCATCGCCGCCCTGTCGCGCGGGGTCTGAGGCGGGGCAGCCCACGCCGGGGGGGAATCGCTTTCCCCGGGCGGAGAAGGAAAGGCACTGCCTTTCCCCGCCCGTCGCGGTCCGGGGCACCTTGCCTGTTTCAACGCGCCAGACGATAGGCC
>JACZKR010000277.1 GCA_014859945.1 Paracoccaceae bacterium
GCGCCGTGCAGCGCGCGCGCCACCGCCCCGCCGATGCCCCCCGAAGCGCCGGTCACCAGCGCGCATTTTCCCGTCAGATCGAACATCCCAAACTCCCCTGCCCGAAGGCGTTCACATCCCTTCGCCGGACCGCCGTCCGGACAGATTCAGCCCTTCAGCGCCGCCACATCCTCGGGCGTGCCGACGGCCTTCAGCACCACCTCGCCGCCGACGATGCGCTTGATCATGCCCGACAGCGCCTTGCCCGCGCCAATCTCCCAGAACTCGGTCACGCCGGCGCCGGCCATCCACTGCACGCTTTCGCGCCAGCGGACCGAACCGGTGACCTGCGCCACCAGAAGCGCGCGGATGCGGTCGGGTTCGGTCACGGCCTCGGCCCGCACGTTCACCACCACCGGCACGGCGGGGGCCGAGATGGTGACGGCCGCCAGCGCCTCGTTCATCACGGCGGCGGCGGGCTGCATCAGGGCGCAGTGGAAGGGCGCGCTGACCGGCAGCATCAGCGCACGCTTGGCACCGCGCGCCTTGGCCAGTTCCACCGCCCGTTCGACCGCCGCCTTGTGGCCCGAAACCACGACCTGCGCCGGATCGTTGTCATTCGCGGCCTGACAGACCTCGCCCTGCGCGGCTTCGGCGGCAACCTCGGTCGCGGTGGCGAAATCCAGGCCCAGCAGCGCGGCCATGGCGCCGACGCCGACCGGGACCGCCTCTTGCATGGCCTTGCCGCGGGTGCGCAGCAGCCGCGCCGTATCGGCCAGCGTCAGCGACCCCGCCGCGCAAAGGGCGGAATATTCGCCTAGGCTGTGGCCGGCGACAAAGGCGGCATGGCTGATGCCGAAGCCCTCGGCCTTCAGCGCGGCCATGGCGGCCAGCGAGGTGGTCATCAGCGCGGGCTGGGCGTTCTGCGTCAGCGTCAGTTCGGCAATATCGCCTTCCCAGATCAGCGCCGACAGCTTTTCGCCCAGCGCCGCATCGACCTCGTCAAAGACGGCGCGGGCGGCCGGATAGGCCTCGGCCAGCGCGCGGCCCATGCCGATGGTCTGGGCGCCCTGCCCCGGAAACACGAATGCGCGGCTCATCCCCTGCCCTCCCTGCGGTTTTTTCCGCAATAGCGCGACAGGCCCGGCGCTGCAATCTCTGCGCACAGGGCTTGTGCGCCGGGCGGCAGCGCGCTGCGGTGCAGAATGGGCTAGACTGGCCGAAAGTGACGGAGACCGGAATGACCCTGACGAACACCCCCCGGCGCTATGGTGCCGTAGCCCGCGCCTTCCACTGGACGGTGGCGCTGCTGATCCTGACGGCGATCGGGCTGGGCCTTGTGGCGAACGGCATCGCACTGACCGACGCGGCATCGGCGGCGCGCAAGGCAACCCTTTTCAGCTGGCACAAGACGCTGGGAATCACGGCCTTCCTTCTGGCTGTGCTGCGCATCCTCTGGGCGCTGACGCAGGCGCGGCCGGTGCCGCTGCACCCCGCCCGGCGGCTGGAGACGCTGGCGGCCGAGGGCGTTCACTGGATGCTTTACGTCTCGATGGTCGCCGTGCCCCTGACGGGATGGGTGCATCACGCCGCGCTGGACGGATTCGCGCCGATCCTGTGGCCCTTCGGGCAGGGCCTGCCCTTCGTGCCGAAATCGGAAAGCGTGGCGCAGGCGGCGGGCTTCCTGCACTGGGCCTTTACCAAGCTTCTGATCGCCTCGGTGCTGCTGCATATCGCGGGGGCGCTGAAACACGCGCTGATCGACCGTGACGGCACGCTGTCGCGCATGCTGACGGGGCATGAGGCGGGGGGCACCGCTGCCCATCCGCGCGGGCCGGCCTTTGTCGCGGTGGCGCTTTATGCCGCCGCGCTGGCCGGGGCGCTGGTGCTGAACCCCGCCGCCACCGGTCAGGCCGCGCAGCCGCCGCAGGCGGTGGCGGGCGACAACTGGCAGGTCGGTCAGGGCAGCATCGCCTTCCGCCTGCGGCAGATGGGCGCCGAGGTGGAGGGCAGCTTTGCCAGCTGGAGCGCCGAGATCACCTTTGACGAAACCCCTGTCGAAGGCCGCAACGGCCGGGTGCGGGTGACGATCGACATGGCATCGGTCGCGCTGGGGTCGGTCACCGATCAGGCGACGGGGGCCGAGTTCTTTGACGTCGGCACCCATCCGACGGCGGTTTTCGAGGCCGGTATCCTGCCCTCGGGCGATGGCTATGTGGCCGAAGGCACGCTGACCCTGCGCGGGGTCGAACGCCCGGTGACCCTGCCCTTCACCCTGACCGTTGAAGGCGACCGCGCCACCATGGCCGGCGAGGTGACGCTGGACCGCCGCGATTTCGGCATCGGCGCGGGCTATGCCGATGAGGAAACCGTGGGCTTTGCGGTGACCGTGGGGGTGGCGCTGGTCGCGACGCGGGGGTGAAGCGCGCCGTTCGGCCTGGAAGGTGCGTGTGAACACGCACCCTACGGGTTGAGGTGCAGCGTTCGGCAGGTCACGCCCCCACGTTTCGATGGCCGAGGCCATCGCCTCGGCCACGCCGCGCCGGTGCCCCTTGCCGCCGGTGGCCCCAAAGGCCGCCGGCCAGCGCCTGCCCTGCCCCCGGCAGGCGCTTCTCGCCTGCCAGGTCAGGCGCCGGCCTCTGTCAGGTGCGTTGATGCGGTCCTGTGGCAGCCGTCCCGCATCGGGCGGGGAAAGGCAGTGCCTTTCCTTTTCCGCCCGAGCCCGCCGGGTCCGGCGTTCTGCTGCGTAGGCCGGGATCGCGGGCAAACAAAAGGGGCCGGCGAACCGGCCCCTTTCCCCGCCTGTTCAGGCGTTTACTCGATCGCCAGCGCCACAAAGCGCGGATCGCCGTCGACCCGGACCAGCAGCAGGATCGACTTGCGGCCGGCCTCTTTCGCCTCATCAATCCGGTCGCTGAGGTCGGACAGCCGCGTCACCGGGCGCTGGCCGGCCTCGACGATCAGGATGCCCGGCATCAGCCCCTTGGCGGCGGCATCGGACGAGGCATCGACGTCGGTCACCAGAAGCCCCTTGGCATCGGCCGGCAGGCCCATGCGGCTGGCGGTTTCGGCATCGAGCGGCGCCAGCGTCAGGCCCAGAACCTCAAGCTCTTTCGGCTGGGCCTGCTCCTGCGGGGTGCCCGAGGCGGGCAGAACCTCAGCCTCGGCCTCCTCACGCCGGCCCAGCTTCACCGGGATGGTCGTTTCCTTGCCGTCGCGCAGGACGATGACCGGAACTTCCTCGCCAATCGGCGAATCGGCGACGGTGCGCGTCAGGTCGCGGACATCGCTGATTTCCTCGCCGTTGAAGGTGGTGATCACATCGCCCGCCAGAAGCCCGGCATCCTTGGCCGGACCATCCGGCACATCGGTGATCAGCGCGCCGGCCGCCGTGGCAAGGCCCATGGCATCGGCCACATCGGGCGTCACGTCCTGGATCTTGACGCCCAGCCAGCCGCGCCGGGTTTCGCCATACTGCTTCAGCTGATCGACAACCTTGGTCACCACGTTCGACGCCATGGAAAAGCCGATGCCGATGGACCCGCCGGTGGGCGACAGGATTGCGGTGTTCACCCCGATGACCTGACCTTCCATGTTGAAGAGCGGCCCGCCCGAGTTCCCCTTGTTGATCGCGGCATCGGTCTGGATGAAGTCGTCATAGCTGCCCTGCAGCTCCCGTCCCCGGGCCGAGACGATCCCGGCCGAAACCGAGAAGCCCTGCCCCAGCGGGTTGCCCATGGCCATCACCCAGTCGCCCACCCGCATGGTGTCGCTGTCGCCGAAGCTGACGAAGGGCAAGGGCGTCGGGCTTTCGACCTTCAGAAGCGCGATGTCGGTCTTGGTGTCGCGGCCGACCAGCGTGGCCTTCAGCCGCTGGCCCGAGAAGAATTCGATCTCGATCTCATCGGCGCCTTCGATGACGTGGTTGTTCGTCACGATATAGCCATCGGCCGAGATGACAAAGCCCGACCCCAGCGCCTGTTCGCGCTGCTCACGCTGGCCGCCGTTGCCGTTGCGGTCCATGAAATCCTTGAAGAAATCTTCGAAGGGAGAGCCTTCGGGCACGATCGGCCCGCCGTCCACCGGCGCCGAGACAACGGCGGTGGTGGTGATGTTGACAACCGAGGGGCTGATCTGTTCGGCCAGATCGGCAAAGCTTTCAGGGGCGCCGCGGGCAAGGACCGGGGCAGCAGGAAGCGACGAAAGCGCCAGCGTCAGGCCAAGGCCCGCGGCCATGAGCAGCCGCGCGCGCCGCCCTTTCGGCGCCTGCGGAACAGCGGGGGCCAGTACGGGAATGGGGGTCAGCACGTCCGAACTCCTTTTCAGTGCGACAGGGCCGGGGCCCTTGGGAAGATGTCCGCATCATCAGGTAAGGAAGGCGGCGCGCAATGCAACACCGCTCGCGCGCCGTCAATCGGTTGTGAAGGCATTTGTCACCGCCGGAGGGCGGCGGTTACTGCAGCACGGCGTTCAGCGCGGTTTCGTCGATATAGGCGGTGAAGCCGGTCATCGCGCCCGACACCTCGGGCGCCATCATCAGTTCCGACGAGGCGACGGTGCCCAGCACGTTGAAGGCGCCCTCGATGGCGGCCTGTCCCTCGGCCTGATAGGCGGCGCGGGTTTCATTCGGGCAGCGTTCGGTCAGAAGCGCGGTGAAAAGTGCGGCAACCTCACGGTCGGTCGGCTCGATCTGGCTGGCGTCGATCTGGACCGAGGTGCTGACCGAGGGGTGGGCGGCGAAGGCGAAGGTGATCCAGCGGATCATCATGACACGCTCGGCCCCGGTGGTGTTCATCACCAGACAATTGGCCATGGCATCGACCGTCGGGCCGGCCTTGGCGGCAAAGGGCAGTGCGGGCAGAAGGGCAAGCGAAAGGGCAAGAACGGGGCGGATC
>JACZKR010000278.1 GCA_014859945.1 Paracoccaceae bacterium
CCCCCGGGATATTTGTGGAGAGAGGATGAAGCGGGACGGCGCCCCCGGCTTGCCCTTGCGCGGGGCGGGCGGGCGTGGCGTGGACCTCTCCGGAGCAGGGTTTCGGGTGTATGTAAAAATCTTTAACATACCCACTTGAAAGCGGGGCGGATGTTGCGCATCTTGGCTCATGTGAAAGGCATTCACATCGAACCGCAGGAGATCGCCGATGACCACCGCCTCGCCCACTGCCGCCGCAGCGACCCTCGGCGCGCCTCACCGCAACTGGTTCCGCCGCACCGAAGACTGGCTGGACGACCGGGGCAAGGGCGCGTGGATCGCGCTGATGGTCCTGGCCTTCATCTTCGTCTGGCCCGTCGGCCTGGCGATCCTGGCCTACATGATCTGGAGCAAACGCATGTTCAGCAGAAATGGCGGCTGCGCCGCCCGCCGCCACGCCCATCACATGGGCTACCCCCGTGCCTGGGCCTCGTCCGGCAACTCGGCCTTCGATGCCTACAAGTCGGAAACCCTGAAACGGCTGGAAGACGAACAGGCCGCCTTCGAAAGCTTCCTGCAGCGCCTGCGCGAAGCCAAGGACAAGCAGGAGTTCGACGCCTTCATGGATGACCGCGCGAAGGCCCCGCGTCCGGCCGCGCCGGAAACCGAAGTGGCCCGCAGCGGCGAATACTGATCTGACGAAGGCCCCGCTCCGGCGGGGCCTTTCCTTTGCGAAAACCGGGTTCTGCGCCGGATATTCCGCGAAGAACCTTGCCAGTTGCGCGGGCCTTGCTAACCTGTCGCCGAAACTTCAGGTTCGCCGGATGCGCCACACCCTACCCATCGCGCCCCAATTCTATGTGACGGCCCCGCAGCCCTGCCCCTATCTGGACGGGCGGATGGAGCGGAAGCTGTTCACCGCGCTGCAGGGCGATCAGGCCCAGCGGCTGAATGACGCGCTGTCCAAGCAGGGCTTCCGCCGCAGCCAGAACGTGCTTTACCGCCCGTCCTGCGCCGATTGCGCGGCCTGCCTGTCGGCCCGGATCCGGGTGGCGGATTTCACGCCCTCACGCACCCACCGCCGGGTACTGAAGAACGCATCTCACCTGCGCCGCAACGCCACCAGCCCCTGGGCCACCGAAGACCAGTTCGCGCTGTTCCGCCGCTATCTGGACGCCCGCCACGCCGATGGCGGCATGGCCGACATGGATGTTTTCGAATTCGCCGCGATGATCGAGGAAACCCCGATCCGCAGCCGCGTCATCGAATAT
>JACZKR010000279.1 GCA_014859945.1 Paracoccaceae bacterium
GTTTGGGGCAGGATCGGCCGCGAAAGCGAGGCCCCATGCCCAACCCGACCCCCAACGCCCGTGCGCCCTTCCTTGCGGTGCTGATCGACGCCGACAACATCCCCGCCCGCCATGCCGAGGCCATCCTGGATGAGATCGCCGCCCATGGCGAGGCCGGGCTGCGCCGGGTCTATGGCGACTGGTCCAGTCAGGCGCTGGGACAGTGGAAGGAACAGGCGCGCAAGCTGGGGCTGGTGATGCACCAGCAGTCGGCCAATACCAAGGGCAAGAACGCCAGCGACATCGGGCTGGTGATCGACGCGATGGACATCCTGCATGCCGGCAAGGTGGACGGCTTTGTTCTGGTGTCATCGGACAGCGACTTTACCCGGCTGGCCAGCCGCATCCGCGAGGACGGGCTGCAGGTGATCGGCGTGGGTGCCGCCAAGACGCCGGAGGCGCTGCGCAAGGTCTGCAACCGCTTCCTGTTGCTGGAAAACATCGCCGGCGCCGATGATCCGCCCGCCCCTGAAGCGGCTGAACCGCGTGAGACGGCGCCGGGTCGGGCCGAACCTCCGGCGCGGCTGGAAAAGCTGCCGCCCGAACGGGCGCTGCCGCTGATTCTGGCGGCGATGAAGCACATCGACCCCGATCAGGACTGGTACAGCCTGGGCCCCTTGGGTCAGACGCTGACCCAGCTTCACCCCGATTTCGACGCGCGCAGCTATGGCGCGCCGAAATTCTCGGACCTGCTGCGCAAGCTGCCCATGCGGTTCGAGGTGAAGAAGGGGCCGAACAACGCCCTGATGGTGCGCGACAAGGCATAGGCGCCCGCCTGACCCGGCGTCACCTGCCCGGCTTCGGCAAAGCTTCACCAAACCGCAACGCAAGCGTCACAGTGCAGCCCTAGGACGGCCCCAACCCAAGGGGAGCGCCCGATGCTGATGCAGGTGAAAGCGGTAACACGCATGTTCGGCCAGAAGGCCGCGGTGAACAACGTCAGCTTTGACCTGCCGCAGACCGGCTTTGTCGGCATCATCGGGCGGTCGGGCGCCGGCAAATCGACCTTCCTGCGGCTGATGAACCGGCTGACCGAGGCGAGTTCGGGGCAGCTGATCTTTGAAGGCCGCGACGTGCTGAAGCTGACGGGGCCGGCGATGCGGGCCTGGCAAAGCCAGTGCGCGATGATCTTCCAGCAGTTCAATCTGGTGCCGCGGATGGATGTGGTGTCGAACGTGCTGCACGGCACGCTGAACCGCCGGTCCACCCTTGCCACGATGTTCGGCTTCTGGCCGGATGACGACATCCTGAAGGCGCTGGCGATCCTTGACCGGCTGGGCATCGCCGAACAGGCCACCAAGCGGGCCGAGGCACTGTCAGGCGGCCAGCAGCAGCGCGTGGCGATTGCGCGGGCGCTGATGCAGGACCCCAAGGTGATCCTGGCCGACGAACCCATCGCCAGCCTTGACCCGATGAACGCGCAGGTGGTGATGGACACGCTGCGCCGCATCCATGACGAGGACGGCCGGCTGGTCATCGCCAACCTGCACACGCTGGACACCGCGCGGCGCTATTGCGACCGGGTGATCGGCATGCGCGACGGCCGCATCGTTTTCGACGGCACGCCGGACCTGCTGACCACCGGGGCCGCGCGCGACATCTACGGCGCCGATGACAGTTTCAACGAGGCCGCCACCTCGACCGCGCTTCCCACCGACACCACCGCCGACGCGGCCTATGCCGAGCGGATGCTGGCCTGATTTCCCGATACCCCGGCCCCGCCCCGGGGCCACAACCCATGGAGAAACCATGAAGACGCTTGCACTGGCCCTTGCCGTCACCACCGCCCTGACCTCGGCCGTTTCGGCACAAGAGATCACCGGCTTCAACATCGGCATTCTGGGCGGCGAAAACGCCCAGGACCGGATGACCTCGAACGAATGCTTCCGCGCCAAGATGGAAGAAGCCCTTGGCGTGCCGGTGAAAATCTTTACCCCTGCCGATTATGACGGCGTGATTCAGGGCCTTCTGGGCGGCACGCTGGACTATGCCTGGCTGGGCGCCTCGGCCTATGCCAAGATCTACCTGACCGACCCCGAAGCGGTGGAAGTCAAGCTGACCAAGCAGAACATGGACGGCTCGACCGGCTATTACTCGATCGGTTTTGCCCGCGCCGACAGTGGCATCACCTCGATCGAGGATGCCAAGGGCAAAAGCTTTGCCTTCGCCGACCCGAACTCGACCTCGGGCTATCTGGTGCCGGCGGCCGAACTGACCGCCAAGCTGGGCAAGCTGGACGAATACTTCTCGGAAGTGAAGATGTCGGGCGGGCATGAGCAGACCATCGTCGGCGTCGCCAACGGCGATTTCGCGGCTGGCGTTTCGTGGGCCGACGGTCTGGGCAACTGGGAAGACGGCTACAATTCGGGCGCCTTCCGCAAGGCCGCCGATGCCGGTCTGGTCGACATGAACAACCTGGTCGAGATCTGGAAATCGGCGCTGATCCCCGAAGGCCCGATGGTCGTCCGCAAGGCCCTGCCGCAGGACGTGAAGGACAAGGTCACCCAGCTGACCGCCGATCTGTGGGAAACCGACCCGGAATGCGCCTATGGCGTGGCGGCGGGTGAGGCGAAGGACTTCGTTCCGGTGGAACATTCGGCCTATGACGGCATCCTTGCGGCGCGCAAGCTTCAGGAAGGCATGTAAGCGCTGAACTTCCCGGCCGGGCCACCCCAACAGGTGGCCCGGCTTTTCATTTGCGGGGGAACCATGGTCGATATCGCCTTCGGGCCCGAGCCCGGACAGCGCCCCGATGCGGGCGCCCGCCACGCCGCCTATCTGGAACTGACGCGCCGCAAGCGGCTCTATGGCGGGCTGATCCTGATCCTGTTCGTGGCGCTGATGGCGTCGGGCTTCGTTCTGGCCGATGACCGCAACGCCGGCGGGTTCTGGAACGGGCTGCCGATGCTGACCGCCTTCCCCGCCGAGGTTCTGTCCGAGGCCTGGGCCGAACGCAGCCGCATTCCGGGCCTGATGGCCGGCCATCTGCCCGCGCTGATCGAAACGCTGAACATCGCGCTGGTGTCCACCCTTCTGGCCACGCTGATGGCCACGGTTCTGGCGCTGCTCTCGACCCGCGGCCTTGCGCGCTGGCCGCGGCTGACCATGCCCTTCCGCCGGCTGATGGACGCGATGCGGGCGGTGCCCGAGATTGTCATCGCGCTGGTGCTGATCTTCATTCTGGGCGGCGGGCCGGTGCCTGCGGTCATCGCCATCACGCTACACACCACCGGCGCCTTGGGAAAGCTCTTCTCGGAAGTGGCCGAGAATGCCGACCTGAAACCCGTCGAGGGGCTGACCTCGACCGGGGCAAGCTGGGGGCAGAAGATGTGGCTGGGCGTCATCCCGCAGGTGGCGCCGAACTGGCTGAGCTATGCGCTGCTGCGGCTGGAAATCAACGTCCGCGCCTCGGCCATTCTGGGTTTCGTCGGTTCGGGCGGGATCGGGCATGACCTGAAGCTGGCGATGCAATGGGGCATGGGCAGCTATGCCAAGGTGGTGGCGATCTTCCTTCTGCTTTTTGTCACCATCGTCGCCATCGACCAGCTGTCAGACCGCGCCCGCCACCGTCTTGTGAAGGGGAAGTAAGATGACCATCGCCCTTGCCACGCCCGCGACCGGCGACCTGCTGGACCGGTTCCGCCGCCGCCGTCTGGCCGCGCTGGCGGTTCCGGCGGCGATCCTAGCCTATCTGGCCTATGCGTTCGTGGCCTTCGACGTGGCCGGGCTGGCGGGGCGCGCGCGGCTGGACAATGCCGCGATCTTTCTGTCCGACTTCGTCTCGCACAAGGTGCATGTGACGCGCGACAACCGCACCGGCACCCTGACCACCGCCATCGAGGGCGAGGCGCGGGGCACTTATCCGGCCGGCAGCCATCCCGACTGGGTGACGACCGACGGCACGGTGACGACGGTCGATCTGGGCGATGGCCATGTGGTGACCTATGACGATACCGGCGCGCGCTATGTGGTGCCGGGCTATGGCACCATCGACATCCGCCCGGGCGAAGGCGGGCTGCAGCTGACCGCGCCGCTGCCCCTGCCCGACTGGATCAGCACCTCAGCCAACCGCATCGGGGTGACCACCGGCCACGGCCGCTTTACCTATACCCGGTCGAAGGTGGAAACCTTCCGCTACTTCCCGGGGTGGGAGATGTTCTTCTTCACCCTCGACAGCCCGTTCTACGGCAAGGGCGCCGGCGAACTGGCGGCGCTGGCGCTGTGGGGCGACCGGGTGGACCCGGCGCAGGCGAACCTTCCCCACATGCTGCGCGATTTCTGGACCAACCGGATGTGGCGGCATGGCGACGTGGCCTGGGCGATCTTCGAAACCGTGCTGATGGCCTTTCTGGGCACCATGGGCGGCGGGCTGATCGCCTTGCCGATGGCCTTCCTGGCCGCGCGCAACATCAATCCGCTGGGGCCGCTGCGCTTTGCCCTGCGCCGCGTCTTCGACTTTGTCCGCGGGGTGGATGCACTGATCTGGACGATCGTCCTGGCCCGCGCCTTCGGCCCCGGCCCGATGACCGGCGCGCTGGCCATCCTGATCACCGACATCGGCAGCTTTGGCAAGACCTTCTCGGAAGCGGTTGAGAATCTTGACGAAAAGCAGGTCGAAGGCGTGCGGTCCACCGGCGCGAACGGCGTGCAGCGCCTGCGCTTCGGCGTGCTGCCGCAGGTGGTGCCGGTGCTGCTGAGCCAGTTGCTTTACGCGCTGGAATCCAACACCCGCGGCGCGACCGTGGTGGGCGCCATCGTCGGCGGCGGCATCGGGCTGATGCTGACGCAGGCGATCCAGACCCAGAAGGACTGGGAAGAGGTGGCCTATTACATGGTGCTGATCGTGCTGATGGTCATGGCGATGGACAGCCTGTCGGGCTGGCTGCGCCGCAAGCTGATCAAGGGCGGCTGAGGCCGCCCGAGGAGAACCCATGCCCCGCCTTTCCCCCGACAGCCCCTTCCTGCACCCCGAAACCGAGGTTCACGCCGCGACCTTCGGCCGCTATGTGGAAATCGGCCGGGGGGCGCGGCTGGTGAACTGCCATTTCGACGACTACGCCTATTGCGACCGATTTGCCGACATTGCCAACACCCATGTCGGGCGGTTTTCCAATATCGCCGCCCATACGCGGATCGGGCCGACCGACCATCCCTTCACCCATGCTGCCCAGCACCATTTCCTGTATCGCTCCAGCTATTACTGGGACGATGTGGCGGATGATCCGGACTTCTTTGCCGCCCGCGCGGCGCGGCGCACCACGCTGGGCGCCGATTGCTGGATCGGCCATGGCGCGATCATCAAGCCCGAGGTCACGGTGGGCATCGGGGCGGTGGTCGCCTCGGGAGCGGTGGTCACAAAGGACGTGGCGCCCTTCATGATGGTGGCGGGCGTGCCGGCCCAGCCGCTGCGCAGCCGCTTTGCCGCCCCGGTCTGCGAGCGGCTTCTGGCGCTGGCCTGGTGGGACTGGCCGCATGAGACCTTGCGTGCCGCGCTGGAGGATTTCCGCAAGCTGCGCGCCGAGGCGTTTCTGGAGAAATATGGCGGCTGAGGCGGGTGGCCGGGAAGCCTCACCCGGCGCAGAACCCGCCTGCCCCGCCCGGATTGGCCGAGGCCATCGCCGAGGCCCCGCGCCACGGGTGCCCGTTGGCACGCCGGTGGCCCCAAAGGCCGCCGGCCAGCGCCCGCCCCCCCCATGGCGGGCGCTTCCCGCC
>JACZKR010000280.1 GCA_014859945.1 Paracoccaceae bacterium
AGCTGCACCGGGGCGCCGGTTTCGTCGGTGAAGGTCAGGCGCAGCTCACCCAGCTTTTCGTCATAATCCTCGGCGACGTTCCAGCCGAGCGCCTTCTGCGCGGCCATTTCCTTGTCCCAGGTCTGCGAGGCGACGTAAGAGTTCTGCACCTCAAGCCCCGGGAAGGTCGAGACGGCCTTGAACGCCATCACCACGTTGACGGCGATGATCACCGCGAAAGCGCCGGTGGTGATCGCCAGAACATGCTTGCCGGTCAGTTCGCCCATCTTACTGTGCCTTTCCGTTGAAGACCGTATCCTTGTGGACGCGGTCGGTGCCCGGCTTGGTGTCGCTGCCGAGGTCTTCGATCCACAGCCGCAGTTCTGTCCGGTCGCGCGTCGCGGCCAAGCTGCCGGCGGGGGCCGTCAGGTAAAGCCGCTGGGTCTTGGTTTCATTCGCCGGAACCTTGACCTTAAGGCTATCCTCACCTTCCAGCGAAAGCACGAAGATCTCACCGCCCTCGGTGGTGGCCGAGAAGGCGAACCAGTGATCCTCGCCGTGCTTGTTGCGCAGCCGCAGGTCATAGGTGTTGCGGATCGCGCCGTCAGACAGCGTCACGAAAGTCGGGTTGCGGACCGGGGTCACGTTCACGTCGATCTCGGTGCGCAGGAACAGCGCCACCACCAGCGCGATGCCCACCCCGCCCCAGAGGACGGTGTAAAGCACGGTGCGGGGGCGGAAGACGTGTTTCCAGACCGATTTCGGCGGCTGGCCGGACCGTTCGCGGGCCTCGTCGGTCAGGGCGAGGTAGTCGACCAGACCGCGCGGCTTGCCGACCTTGTCCATGATCTCGTTGCAGGCGTCGATGCACAGGCCGCAGGTGATGCAGGCCAGTTGCTGGCCGTTGCGGATATCGATGCCCATGGGGCAAACGTTCACGCAGGCCATGCAGTCGATGCAGTCGCCGTTGCCGGCCACCCCGGGCTTGCCGCGCGGTTCGCCCCGCCATTCGCGGTAACCGATTGTCAGCGTGTCTTCGTCCATCATCGCGGCCTGAATGCGCGGCCAGGGGCAGGCGTAGATGCACATCTGTTCCCGCGCGAAGCCGCCGAAGGCGAAGGTGGTCGCGGCCAGGATGAACATGGTGGTGTAGGCGATGGGATGCGCCGTGCCGTCAAGCAGCGCCCAGAACAGGCTGGGGGCGTCGGTGAAGTAGAACACCCAGGCGCCGCCGGTGGCCAGCCCGATCAGGAACCACACGGTCCATTTGACCAGCCGCTTGCGGATTTTCTCGGCGTCCCAGTTCTGGCGGTGCAGGCGGATGCGGGCGTTGCGGTCGCCCTCGATCCAGCGCTCGACCAGGATGTAAAGGTCGGTCCAGACGGTCTGCGGGCAGGCATAGCCGCACCAGACCCGGCCGGCGGCCGAGGTGAAGAGGAACAGGCCAAGGCCGGCCATGATGAGAAGGCCCGCGACGAAGTAGAATTCATGCGGCCAGATTTCGATCATGAAGAAGAAGAAGCGGCGGTTGGCCATGTCGATCAGCACCGCCTGATCGGGCAGGTTCGGGCCGCGGTCCCAGCGAATCCACGGGGTCAGGTAGTAGATGCCCAGCGTGAAGGCCATGATCCACCACTTTGCCGTGCGGAAATGGCCTTTGACGCGCTTGGGGAAGATGGGTTCGCGCGCGGCGTAAAGGCTGGGCGGGTTGGTATCGGGGGTGGACACGGGGGATGCTCCGCAGAATCTGCCTGATCGGTCATGCCGGGTATCGGCCGCAACGGGCGCCGTCACCTTGACCTGCATCAATTCTCTGCCGGGGATGCAGGATATCCAAGCCTTTAATCTGCGGCAGATTGCCCGGAACGGGCCGGTTGGCCTGCGGCAGGTTGTCCGGTGTGGGGATGGGGGAGGCGCCGGCGCCCCCAGGAAACGCGCGAACAGGACGGGGCGCCGGAGCCGGGCCGGAACTTTCGCCCCGGCACGCCCCCCTGATGGCGGGATTCGCGGCGCGGCGCCTTGACCTGTGTCAAACCGGGGTGCCTTCGCGCGCCTCCTGCATGATCCAGCGGGCGAAAATCCGCGCTTCGGGGCGCTGCGGGCCGGGGCGGCGCACCAGCCAGTAACCCTTGCCGTTGTCGATCTGGTGCAGAAGCCGCAGCCGGCCCGCCGCCAGATCAGCCTGCACCAGCAGAAGCGAGACGATGGCAATGCCCTGCCCGCCGCGGGCGGCCTCGATCATCAGGTTGCCGGGCAGCGTCACCATGCCGCCGCCTTCCACCGTCAGGCCGTGGCGGCCGAACAGCGCGCCCCGGTCATCGGTGCCCGGCTCTTCGATCCAGGGCATGCGGCTGAGCGCGGCAAGGTCGTTCTGGCCGATGCCTTCGACCAGCTGCGGGGCGGCCACCACGGCCAGGGGCGTGGGCATCAGAAGCTGCGCCTCGGCGCCCGGCCAGCGACCAAGGCCATAGCGGATCGCCAGGTCAATCCCGCCCGAGGTCAGCACCCGCAGTTCTGTGGCGGGGTCCAGCATCAGGCTGATCCCGGGGTGCAGGGCCCGGAACCGCGCCAGACGCGGCAGCAGCCAGGCCCCGGCGAAACTGGGCGAGGTGGTGATCTGCAGCGGCCGGCCGGCATCGGCGCCGGTCAGTTCGGCAATGGTGCGGGCCATGGTGCCGAAACCCGCGCGCAGCGCCTCGGCCAGCCGCGCCCCGTCGTCCGTCAGCCGGGGCGGCGTGGTGCTGCGGTCCACCAGCGCCAGCCCCAGATGGGTTTCCAGCGCGCGGACCTGCTGGCTGATCGCGGCATGCGAGACGTTCAGCCGCCGGCCCGCCTCGGTCATCGAGCCGGTTTCGGACCAGGCGGCAAAGGCGCGCAGCGCGGCCAGCGGGGGCAGGGCCTTCCAGATGTTCATGTTAGCCCCGCTTACAGGATGTGAAATCCGTTTCCTGTAATCATGCGGCAAAACCGCGTAAATTCAAGTCATGACTTACAGCCTGCGAGGATGCCATGCTGACCCTTCTTGCCGATGCCTTCCGCGTCGCCACCCGGACCGAGACCCGCCGCGAAGACCCGCCGCCGCCGCGCTGGCAGGCGCCGCCGCACTGGCAGTTGCCGGTGCGCGACCTGCCCGGGAACCAGCGCCTGTGAATGAAAAGGGGGCCCGGAGGCCCCCTTTTGCTTGCGGTCTGCAGGCTGCGTTATTCGCCGCCGCCCAGGCTGTGGACATAGGTCGCCACCGCCCGGATTTCGTCTTCGGACAGGCGCCCCGTCCAGGACGGCATCACGCCAAAGCGCGCGCCGGTGACGGTCTGGGTCAGGGTGTCGCGGTCGCCGCCGTAAAGCCAGATGGCGTCGTTCAGCGCCGGCGCGCCCTGAGCCCGGTCGCCCGCGCCGTTTTCCATGTGGCAGGCGGCGCAGTTGTCGGCAAAGACCGTGGCACCGGCTGCGGCCTTGGTGGCATCGTGGTCCTGCTTCGAGATCTGCAGGACATATTCCACCACTTCGCCGATCTGCGCCGGCTCAAGCAGCCCGTCCACGCCGAATTTCGGCATTTCGGAATAGCGCGCGTCGGGGTCGGTGGTGTTGCGGATGCCGTGGCTGATCGTGGTGTGGATATCCTCGATCGCGCCACCCCAGAGCCAGTCGTTGTCCAGCAGGTTCGGATAGCCCTTGCCCTGGACACCGGCCGCGCCCGAGCCGTGGCACTGGGCGCACCAGGTCTTGAACACGGCGGCACCGGCCGCGGTGGCATACTGGTTCAGCGCATCGTCCTTGGCGATGGCGCCCAGATCGGCCGCGACGAGCTTGGCCTTGATCTCGGCATTGGCATCGTCGAAGCGCTTGATCTCGGCATCCACGTCGGCGCGGGTGTTCTGGCCCAGATAGCCCCGCGTCGCCCGGTCGATCAGCGGCCATGCCGGATAAGCGGCGGTGTACCAGATCGAGAAGACGATGGTCGCGTAGAACACCCAGACCCACCAGCGCGGCATCGGGTTGTCGTATTCCCGGATGCCGTCCCACTCGTGGCCGGTCGTCGGCACCTCATGCGGCGCCTTCTTGACTTGCTTGGCGCACATGGATCACGCCTCCTTCGCGGGCCGCGTCTCGGCGGCGGGTTTCTTGTCGTTGCGGAAGATCGAATTGGCCGCATCGTCGTGCAGTTTCCGGCTGCCGGGCCGCAGCACCCAGAGGATCACCCCCAGGAACACGGCGAACAGCATCAGAAGCGCCCAGCTGTCGGCGAATTCGCGCAGAAGACTGTAAAGTTCCATAACAGCCCCCTTACCGCGACGGATCAGGCGTGTAGGTGGAGAAGTCCACCATCGTGCCCAGCACCTGAAGATAGGCCACCAGCGCGTCCATCTCGGTCAGCTGCGGCTGGCCGTCGAAGTTCGACACGGTGACATCCTTCACCCCGAAAGCCGCCGAACCATAGCGTTCCTGCAGACCCGCGCTGTCGGCGTTGGGGTCGGCCTGGGCCGCAAAGTCGGCCTTCGCCTCGGCGATCATCGCCTCGGTATAGGGCACGCCGACAAGGGCGTGGGTGGACATGACATCGGCGATGCGCTTGCCGTCCAGCTCGTTGCCGAGCAGGAATTCATACTTGGGCATCACCGATTCCGGCACGACCGACTGCGGGTTCGTCAGGTGGTCCACATGCCAGGCGTCCGAGTAGCGGCCGCCAACGCGCGCCAGATCGGGCCCGGTGCGCTTCGATCCCCACTGGAACGGATGGTCATACATCGATTCCGCCGCCAGCGAGTAGTGGCCATAGCGTTCGACCTCATCCCGCATCGGGCGGATCATCTGGCTGTGGCAGACGTAGCAGCCCTCGCGGATGTAGATGTCACGCCCGGCCAGTTCGAGCGGGGTGTAGGGGCGGACCCCTTCCACCTTCTCGATCGTGTTCTCGAGGTAGAACAGCGGCACGATCTGCACCAGACCGCCGATGGTCACCACCAGAAGCGACAGGACCAGAAGCAGCGTGGCGTGGGTTTCGATTGCCTTATGCTTGTCAAGAAAAGCCATTTCCCATGCCCCCCTTATTCCGCCGGAACGAAGTTGTTGGCGTTCACCGGGGCCTTTGCAGGCTGTGCGCGAACGGTCATGTAGAGGTTGTAGGCCATGATGATTGCCCCGCTGAGGAACATCACCCCGCCCAGTCCCCGCACGACATACATCGGGAACTTGGCGCTGACGGTGTCGGCGAAGGCGTTCACGAGGAAGCCGTTGGCGTCAACTTCACGCCACATCAGGCCTTCCATGATGCCGGTCACCCACATCGACGAGGCGTAAAGCACGATGCCGATGGTGGCGAGCCAGAAGTGCCAGCTGACCAGCCGCAGCGAGTAAAGCCCCTCGCGGTTCCACAGGCGCGGCGTCAGGAAGTACAGCGCGCCGAAGGTGATCATGCCGTTCCAGCCAAGGGCGCCGGAATGGACGTGGCCGATGGTCCAGTCGGTGTAGTGCGACAGGCTGTTGACCGCCTTGATCGACATCATCGGGCCTTCGAAGGTGGACATGCCGTAGAAGCCGATCGAGACGACCATCATGCGGATGATCGGGTCGGTGCGCAGCTTGTCCCAGGCGCCCGAGAGCGTCATCAGGCCGTTGATCATGCCACCCCACGAGGGCATCCACAGCATGATCGAGAACACCATGCCCAGGGTCGAGGCCCAGTCAGGCAGCGCGGTGTAATGCAGGTGGTGCGGACCGGCCCAGATGTAGAGGAAGATCAGCGCCCAGAAGTGGATGATCGACAGCTTGTAGCTGAAGACCGGACGTTCGGCCTGCTTCGGAACGAAGTAGTACATCATCCCCAGGAAGCCCGCGGTCAGGAAGAAGCCCACGGCGTTGTGACCATACCACCACTGGATCATCGCATCCTGCACGCCGGCGGTGACCTGCACCGACTGGCTGCCCAGGAACGACACCGGGATCGCCAGATTGTTCACGATATGCAGCATCGCGATGGTCACGATGAACGACAGGTAGAACCAGTTGGCGACGTAGATATGGGGTTCCTTGCGCTTCCACAGCGTGCCGAGGAAGGCCAGAAGGAAAGCCACCCAGACGACCACGATCCACCAGTCGATGTACCACACCGTCTCGGCATATTCCTTCGACTGGGTGCCGCCCAGAACGTAAGAGGTGGCGGCCAGCACGATCATCAGCTGCCAGCCCCAGAACACGAACCAGCCCAGGTTGCCGCCGAACAGCCGCGCCGCGGTGGTGCGCTGCACCACATAGAAGGCCGACATGATCAGCGCGTTGCCCCCGAAGGCAAAGATCACGGCGCTGGTGTGCAGCGGCCGCAGGCGCCCGAAGTTCAGGATGCCCTCGACCCCCGGGATGTTCAGCCACGGAAAGGCCAGTTGGAAGGCGATGACCACGCCGACAAGGAAACCGACGACACCCCAGAAGGTGGTCGCGATGACCCCGGCGCGGACCACCCCGTCCAGGTATTCGGTCTGCGGATGGTGCGCCGGCTCACCGACATGGCGCAGCTGCCACACGAATGCGATGGCGGCTGCGAGCATGACGACAAGGGCGTTCACCATGTAAGGCAGATCGTGCGCGTAATTGGCGGCGATCGCGGCCAGAACCGCGACGACGCCAAACACGATCAGTTTGATGTAATCCCACATATTGCGTCCCTTCGTCTTGTTGTCCCGGTCCGGGCCACGAGCGACGACTCGGGGCCACGGCCGGGAACTTCTGACAGTCCGCTTCTCGCAGGGGTGGCAGAAGCGGGCTTTGATCCATGTCAACGATTGAACTCATGTCGCTTGATCGAGGTCAATGCGCCATAATGGACCGGGGGGCAGCATGGGGTTCCAACCCACGGCCAGAGGAGGCCACCATGGCATACAAATCGATCCTGACCGTTCTGACCACGGCGGCGGATGCCGCGCTGGCCATCGGCTCGGCGGCGCGGCTGGCGCGGGCGCAGGATGCCCATCTGGACATTCTGGTGCTGGGCGTTGACCGCACGCAGCTGGGCTATTCCTACATCGGCACGGGGGCGGTGCTGATGGAAGTGGCGCTGGAACGCGCCGAGAATGAGGCGCGCGAGACCGAAGCGGCGGTGCGCGCGGCCCTTGCGGCCGAGGCCGACGGCCTGCGCTGGGGGCTGGAGGCGGCCGTGACCCAACTGGGCGCCCTGACCGAGCTTGTGGCCCAGCGCGCGCGCTTTGCCGATATCGTGGTGCTGGCGCGGCCCTATGGTCCGGGCAAGGGCAACGAATCCGAAGCGGTGGTCGAGGCGGCGCTGTTCGAGGGCCGGGTGCCGGTGCTGGTCCTGCCCGAAAGCGGGCTGGCAACTGCGACACCGCGCCGCGTCGTCCTGGCCTGGAACCAGAGCGCCGAGGCGCTGACGGCCGCACGTCAGGCGCTGCCCCTGCTGCAGGCGGCCGATACGGTTGACATCACCGTGGTCGATCCGCCGCCCCACGGGCCGGAACGGTCGGACCCCGGCGGGATGCTGTGCCAGATGCTGGTGCGCCACGGCGCCCATGCCGAGGTCAGCGTGCTGGCGCGGTCGATGCCGCGCATCTCGGAGGTGCTGGGGCGGCACATCACCGATGTGAACGCCGACCTTCTGGTGATGGGCGCCTATGGCCATTCCCGCTTTCGCGAGGCGATCCTTGGCGGGGCCACGCGCAACATGCTGGAAAAAGCGCAGGTGCCGGTGCTGATGGCGCATTAGGCGGGGCGAAAAGCGTCTTCCGGAATTTGGTCAGGTACGGGCGGAACAGGAAAGGCAACGCCTTTCCCCGCCCGTCGCGGCCAGGCCGCAACAGGACCGCCAGCCAAGCGCAGTGACAGAGGCCGGCGCCTGCCCCGGCGGGCGAGAAGCGCCCGCCATGGGCGGGGCGGGCGCTGGCCGGCGGCCTTTGGGGCCATCGGCGGCAAGGTGATCCGTTGCCGCTTGGCCTCGGCGATGGCCTCGGCCAACGGGGCGGATGAACGCCTGCCCCGTAGGGTGCGTGTTCACACGCACATTTGCTGGCCGGGCGGGGCACCCCGCGCGGTGCCACCCCGGGGCATCCTGCAAAAGAAAAACCCCGGCCAGTGGCCGGGGTTTTGCGTGGCAACAGCGGGCGGTCAGCGGCGGCCCGTATCATCCTCATCATCATCGTCATGGCTGCCCTGCGGCAGGTTGAAGAAGCTGTCGGCATTCGAGAAGTCCGAGGGGCCGCGCTTGTCTTCTTCTTCCTCGTCGCCAAAGACTTCCAGACCCGAGGGCACGCGCGCTTCGGGCACCATGCCCAGCGACTGCTCGGTCGAGACCAGCTTGCGGCGTTCGTCATCGGTCATCACCGCGCCTTCGGCGGCCTTCTTGCGGGCGGCGGCCTGCACGATGGTATCCAGCTCGGACTGCTTGCACAGGCCCAGCGCAACCGGGTCGATCGGCTGGATGTTGTTGATGTTCCAGTGCGTCCGTTCGCGGATGGCCTGAATCGTCGGCTTGGTGGTGCCGACCAGCTTGCCGATGGCGCCGTCCGACAGTTCGGGGTGGAACTTGACCAGCCACAGGATGGCCGCCGGGCGGTCCTGCCGTTTCGACAGCGGGGTATAGCGCGGACCGCGGCGCTTTTCTTCGCCCACGGCGGCGGCGTTG
Organism: Paracoccaceae bacterium; assembly: GCA_014859945.1. Classification (GTDB taxonomy): domain Bacteria; phylum Pseudomonadota; class Alphaproteobacteria; order Rhodobacterales; family Rhodobacteraceae; genus Fuscibacter. The sequence goes on from JACZKR010000280.1 coordinate 8,606, forward strand.
AACTTCAGCTTCAGCTTGTAAAGCGGATCGGTCTGACCGCGGTCGATCTCGATCTGGTCCAGCTGGTTGTTGGCAACCGGGTCGAAGCCCTTGACGCCGGTCGCCACGTCGCCGTCGGCGATGCCCTGCACCTCAAGCTCATGCATGCCGCAGAACTCGGCGATCTGACGGAAAGAGAGCGTGGTGTTGTCGACCAGCCAGACGGCGGTGGCCTTGGCCATAAGCGGCTTGGACATCGGACTTCCTTTCAGCTGTGCCCGCGCTCTGGCGGGCCGGGCCTTTACAAATCTTCCCCGGGCCGGGAAAACGGCTGCGGCCGGGGCCGCGACTTCCACGTTTTCGGGGAATTCCGGGCCCGTATAGTGCGGAATCAGCCGAAGGGGAAGGGCAAATGCGCAAGACGGCACTGGCGCTGGCGGTGGCCTGCCTGACCTCTCCGGCCCTTGCCGAGGGCGAAAGGGCGGGGGATTTCGACTATTACGTCCTGTCGCTGTCATGGTCTTCGGCCTGGTGCGTGCTGGAGGGCGACGCCCGCCGCGATCCGCAATGCGATGCCGGGCGGGGACTGACCTGGGTGCTGCACGGGCTTTGGCCGCAGCATGAGGATGGCTGGCCCAGCTATTGCCGCACCGGCGAACGCGATCCGACCCGGGCCGAGACCGCGGCGATGGCCGATGTGATGGGCGGCGCGGGGCCGGCCTTCTATCAGTGGAAGAAGCATGGCCGCTGTTCGGGCCTTGATCCTGCCGGCTATTTCGCCACTGCCCGCCGGGCGCTGGACAGCATCACCCTGCCCCCGGTTTTCGGGCGGGTGACCCGCGACCTGACGCTGCCCGCCAGCGTGGTGGAAGACGCCTTCCTTGACGCCAATCCCGGCCTTGCGCCCGATCAGATCACCGTTACCTGCAAGGCCGGGCTGGTGCAGGAGGTGCGGATCTGCCTGACGAAGGATCTTGATCCCCGCCGCTGCGGCGCCGATACGATCCGCGACTGCCGCCTGCCCGATGCGGTGCTGGAGGCCCCGCGCTAGCTGCCCCTGCCCCGGCGCGATTCCCACTTGACGCCCCGGACCCGCCGCCATAATGACCCCGCCAGTGGCTAGGTAGCTCAGCTGGTTAGAGCACATGACTCATAATCATGGGGTCGGGGGTTCGAGTCCCCCCCTCGCCACCAACTTCCCTGAACCCTGACCGATCGTACAGCCGGCGGCGCCGGGCTGTTGTCGTGGTTCGTTTCCGGGCCCCAACGGGCGGCGGAAAACAGAACCGCGGGACAGATGCCCCGCGGTCGGAAGGTGACGGGATAGCAGGCTGGCGGCCTAGCAGACGGCGTCGTTCAGGATGCCTTCGCGGACCAGAACCACGTCGTCCAGCAGGATCGTCGGCCGCAGCGTGGTCCAGTCCCAGTGAACCGTCGACTTCGGCAGGGGTCCGTCCGCATCGCCGATCAGCACGCCCAGCAGGCTGAGATCGCCCATCCCGCAGGTGACCGAGCCCATCACACGCTCCCATTCGGGGTGCTGGGTCAGCAGGGCGTTGGGGTTGATGCCAAGGTTCAGGTGAACCGGGCCCTTGTAGGCGCCCTCATCCCCCAGCTTTTCAAGCCAGTCGCGCAGGCGTCCGGCAAAAAGCGGATCGCCGCCGATATCGACCAGCCGGCCGTTTTCGTATCGCAGGCGCAGCGGCGTGGGCGGCGCGGCGTGATAGACGGGATGATAAAGCAGCGTGCCATCCACCAGAACCTCGCCGTTCGCGCGGCCTTCGGGAATGAGGATGCCCGGCTGCGCCGGAGGGGCAAAGGCCCAGGGTTCGATGAACTTCTGCGCTTCCGCATCCCAGAGAAAGCCGCTGGCCGCAAAGCCGTCGATGCCCGAGATATCGACCTTCAGCACGGCGTCCCCGGTGATCATGGTGCAAAGGCTGGCCTTGGTGAACAGCGCGGCGATGCGTTCGGCCCGGCGGCGGATGGCCTGGACATCGGTGTGCAGGATGGTGCGGATCAGCACGTCATCGGTGTAAGGCAGGGCAATCCCGTCCCCCGGCGAGAAGACGCGCGCCCCGCGCTTGATGGCCTCGACGATGAAGGCGGCATAGCCCACGGCAAAGTCGATGATCAGGTCGGCCTCGGTCGAGGCGGCAACGACCATCGACGGCCATTTGGCCGAGGGCTGATAGGTGGCACCGCCGCGCGGAACCTGGGTCTCGATCACCGAAACCTCGGCCCCCATCATCAGCGCGACGCCGTGGAAGACCGAGATCAGATAATCCGGCGCCCGCGCATCGGCGATGATCAGCACCCGCTCACCTGGGCGTAGATTGCACATGTCGCGGTAGATGATCTGTGCCGTGGGCAACAGGTCGGGCTTCAGCCGCAGGCCGATGTCGGGAACTTCGATAGCCATTTCTTGCTTCCTTTCTTGATCATGAAATCCGGGGCGCGCCGCCGGCATGCGGTCTTTCTCCACACTCCGTCATAATGTAGCATATACTACCTTTTTAGGATTTGGGAAGGTGGTGCCGGGCGCCCTGCCCCTGTGCGGCGGCGGTCCATGCCGGTTGTGCAGGCCGGCCAAGGGCTTCGCGGGATGCGCCCGGGCCGCTCCGGGGGCGGTCTTTGGCCCGTGACGGTCGGCCAGTGGGGGCCTTTTCGGACAGGTGAGACGGGGGCGAGCGAATCGGCGTTCTGCTTGGCACGCGCCCGGCGAAGAAGGCAGGCGGCCGCTAAAGGGCCGCCGGGCAACGGAACTGCGGGGCGAGCGGAGATTGTTGACCCAAGGCAAAAAGGGTAGTAATGACTACCTAAATGAAACTGCCGTGCCCCCCGCCCCCTGATGGCCGGGGCGCAGGACGGAAACGGGGGAAGGTGCGGACAATGAAGCGAATTCTGGCGGTCATTCCTTTTGTCGTTGAGGACGACCTGCGGCAGCGGCACGAGGCCGCGCTGAACAAGGCAGCCTCGCCCGGAACCGTGGTGCGCGCAGTCTCGCTGACCACGGGCCCCGCCCCGATGGATTATGAAAAGCCCGGTTTCCGGCATGCCGACGCCGAGGTTGCGGAACTGGTCGAGCGGCTTCAGCCGGAATTCGATGCCGCCTTCATCAACTGCTTCGAAGACCCCGGGCTGACCGAAGCGCGCCGGGTCGCGCACATTCCCGTTGCCGGCCCGCTTGAAACGGCGGTGTTTCTGGCGCGCAGCATGGGCGAACGCTTCATGCTGGTATCCCCCGACCCCAACGGAGAGGGCGGATATCGCCGCGCGATCGAGGCGCATGGCGCCGGCGCACTTTACAGCGCCTTCCTGCCCGTCGATTTCGAGGTCGGCGGCGACAATGATCACGAAAGCGCGGTCGAGACGCTGTCTTCGGTCATCCGGCGCGGGCGTGCGGACCATCAGGCCAATCTGGCCGTGCTGGCCTGCACCGATTTCCTGACCCTGCACGCCGATATCGTGAAACGGGTCGGCGGCTGCGTGATCGAGCCCGCAGCGACCGCAGTCCGCGCGCTGGAACTGCAGCTGGACATGCAGGCCAAGCGCGCCGGAGCCGCAGCATGACCGATGGCATCGCAAACCCGGCGTCGCTGATCGAGGTCTTCTGGATCGAGAAATACCTGACCTTCGCCCAGACCGCGGACGACCGGCTTCTGGGCACCGACTGCATGTTCGTGGGCGAATATGCCTTGCGGGGCGCGCCTGCGGATTCCGCCCGGTTCGAAGCGGCGCTTTACCGCAACGGCCAGACCGCGCCGGTGGCGACCTATGACGGCACCGATCCGATGTGGTGCAACAAGCTTTGGGTCAACCGCAAGGTGCAGTCGTTCGACAGTCTGGCCGATCTGGAAGCGGCCTATCCGCCGACCGACCGCTTTCACTGGAAGGTCAGCGGAAGTGAGATCGGCGGCACCACCCTGCCCATCGGCATCGGCGGGCCCGGCGGGCGGACCGACATTCCGCAACCCCATCCGATGCGTCTGTATCAGGAGGGGCGCCGGATCAGCGATTACCGTTCGGTCGATGCCGACAAGCCGCTGACGGTGGAATGGGATCCTTTCCCGGGGGGCAGGACCGGGCCGGTTGTCGATGACCTGATCTTCCTGTTCGTCGATGACTGCCACGGCAAGGTGATCTACTTCGGCGGCCTGCCGGTTGATCCCGATTACATCACCTTCCGCTCGACCTCGGCGACGATCCCGGCGGGCACGCTGCGCCGGGGCGAGGATTTCACAGTCTTCTTCTCGCAGTGCCGGATGATCGACCAGATGGACAGCGCGGGTGTCATGAACGTGGCGGTCAATTCCTTCGGGGTCGAGCTGGACATCCGGACCATCGGCACCGCCGCCGCCCCCTGCCCCGAACCCCGGCTGAAGGCGCCCTTCATGTGGCTGCGCAAGACCACCCCGGGCGTCGGGCTGATGACCTGGCCCACAATCGTTGACGGCCGGCATTGCGCGCCGGAAGCCACCTACAACACCCCGCGATGACGGTGGCCCCAAGGTCCGGCCCCTGCCCGCCGCGCCATGCGCCGGCGGGCCGGCCCGCCGCATTCCGCCGCATCCCCAAGGAGCAAGGCCCATGATCCGCAGCATCCTGCACCTCAGACCCGCGCCGGGACGCACCGGCGACTTGCTGGGCTACATCGCCGAAGAGGGCATCGTTTCGCGGGCGCTGGCCCTGCCGGGATGTCTGGCGGCCGAGGTCGCCACCAGCATTCCCGACGGCGGGGATGTGGTGGTCAGCGGGCTTTGGGCCTCGATGGAGGCCTATGAGGGCTGGCTGCGGTCGCCGGAACGGCTGCGCAAGGGAAGCGGCATGCTTGCGCTTCTGGACCTGCAGGCGGGTGAGGTCGCGGCGGCGCGGCTTTACCGGGTTGATGAGATCACCACCGCCGGCCAAAGCGACGGCAACGTGACGGGCTGACCCGCGGCTGCGGCCGCGTGATGCGGAAATCCGAAGGCCGGACAGCCTTCGCAAGACGACGGGCCACACAAACCGCCAGCAAAGCTATAGGGATAACAGGAGGTATCGGAATGTCTGACGCGCCTAGCAGCGCCCGTGAGCCGGGCGAGATGAACGGACCATCCGGGCAGGGCACCCTGTCCGCCCGGCATATCATTTTCTTCGTGATCGCAGCCGCGGCGCCTTTGGGCTTTGCCGTCGGCTCAACGCCGCTGGCCATCGGCCGGGGGGGCATCGGCACGGCGGGAATGTTCCTGGTGGTCGGGGCTTTCCTGATGATCTTTGCCGCCGGCTATACCGCGATGGCGCGGTTCATCCCGAATGCGGGCGCGCTGTTTTCCTTCATCGCTTCGGGGCTGGGCAGGCCGCTGGGCTTGGGAACCGCCTTCGTTGCGGTGATGGCCTATGCCATCGCGGCCACCGGGTCGATCGGGCCGTTCTCGGTCTTTGCCAGTCAGGCGACCTCGCAGCTTCTGGGAACCGAGACGCCGTGGCAGTTCTGGGCCTTCGCCTGCTGGGCAGCGGTCGGGGTGCTGGGGATCGTCAACATCGAGATGAACATGAAGTTCCTCGGCGCGGTCATGGTGATCGAGGTCCTGCTGCTGACGGTGCTGTCGGCGGGCGTCATCCTGTCCGGCGGGGCCGAGGGGATTTCGCTGCAGGCCTTCCGGCCGGACACGATTTCGGGCGGCGAAGTCGGCGTGGTGCTGCTGGTGGTTTTTGCGGCCTTTGCCGGGTTCGAGGCGACTGCCCTCTTCCGCGAAGAGGCGAAAGACCCGGTCAGGACGATCCGCCGCGCGACCTATGCCTCGATCGCCATCATCGCGGTCTTTCAGGCCTTCGTCACCTGGTCGGTCATTCAGGCTTTCGGCAACCTCGGCGCGGTGAAGATGGCGAACGAGATGCCGACCGAGATCTACACGGTGGCTGCCAACACCTATGTCGGCCCCTTCATGTCGAACCTGATCGTGATCTTCGTGGTGGGCAGCTGGTTCACCTCGATCCTGGCGTTTCACATCGCCACGTCGCGTTATCTGGTGGTGCTGGGCCGCGACCGGGCCATCAGCCCGGTCTTCGCGCGGAAATCGGCGCGTTTCGGCTCTCCGTGGGTGGCCAGCGTCGCGCATACCACCTTCAGCGCCGTGGTGCTGCTGTTCTGCGCGGTGCGGGGGCTTGATCCCTATCTTGACCTCTTCGTGCTGGGCAGCGTGCCGGTAGTGCTGAGCATCCCCTGCATGGAACTTCTGACCGCTGCGGCCATCCTGGCGTTCTTCTGGAACGACAAGCGCGGGGTCGGGCTTTGGGCAAGCACCATCGCGCCGTTCATATCGGTGATCGCGCTGTCGGTCGTGGTCTATTACGTTCTGGTCAACATCCCGATGTTCACCGGGCGGGAAGGCGCCATCAACTGGATCCTGCCCGGCCTCAACCTTCTGGCCCTTTCGGTCGGCCTGTTGCGCGCCTTCTGGATGCGGCGGAACCGGCCCGAGGAATACCGCCTGATCGGCCATTGGGGTGAACGGTGACCGGCCAGCTGCGGGGCGGGCGGATGCGCCCGCCGCTGCCCCGGCTTCCCCACCTTCCTGCAGGAGTGACCCATGCCAGACGATGAAGGCCTGTCCCGGGGGCTGGTTCTGCTTGGATGCGGCAGAATGGGATCAGCCCTGCTGCAGGGCTGGCTGAGCCGGGGGCTGCGGCCCGATCTGGTCTGGGTGGTTGATCCGCAGCCGGGCGACGGGTTGCGGGAAGCCGGGGTGCATCTGAACGCCGCATTGCCCGATGCCCCCGCCGCCGTGGTGATTGCCGTCAAACCGCAGATGATCGGCGCGGCACTGCCGCAACTGGCAGAAAAGGGCGGCGGCGCCACGCTTTTCCTGTCGATCGCGGCAGGAACGACCCTGGCCGCCTGCGAGGCGCTGCTGGGCGCGCAGACGCCCGTTGTCCGGGCCATGCCGAACCTGCCGGCTTCCATCGGCCGGGGCATTACGGCGATGATCGGCAATGCCCGCGCCGCACCCGCCGACCTTCGGCTGGCCAAGGGCATCCTGTCTGCCGTCGGGCAGGTGGTCCGGCTGGAAACGGAAGATCAGATGGACGCGGTGACCGCGGTTTCGGGGTCGGGTCCGGCCTATGTGTTTCACCTGATCGAAACGCTGGCGGCGGCGGGCATCGCGCAGGGCCTGCCCGCCGCGCTGGCGGTGCGTCTTGCCGCGGCGACGGTCAGCGGCGCCGCGGCGCTGGCCGGAACTTCAACCAAAACGGCAGGCCAGTTGCGTGCCGAGGTCACCTCACCCGGCGGAACGACCGAAGCGGCGCTGGCGGTGCTGATGGACGAGGCGCGGGGGTTTCCGGCGCTGGTGAACGCGGCGGTCCGCGCCGCCGCCATGCGCAGCAGGGAATTGCAGGGCCAGCCCGACCGCCGGTGACCGTGCGGCGGAACGGAAACTGCGTTCTTGACGGACCCATGGCCGGCGGCAAGACTTGGGGGCCGGCCCGGGCAGCGGGAAAAGAGCGTTCGGATAATGGCTTGCACGGCCCCGGCACAGCAGCAGCGAAGACAAGATGAGCGATACGGCCCACAAATCCGCCGAAAAGGACCACCGGAAACCCGAACTCAGCCTGCGGCAGGTGCCGGTGCAGGCGCGCGCGCAGCAATCGCGTTCGAAGATACTCGAGGTTGCCATCGAACTTCTTGAAGAGGTCGGGATGGACGACTTCAACACCAACCTTCTGGCCGAACGGGCCGAGGTCAAGGTGCGCACCGTCTATCGCTATTTTCCCAACAAGTTCGCCATCGTCGCGACCATCGGCGAAGAGATGTTCAAGCGCTGGTCCGACTGGAACGAGGTTCATTTTCAAAGCCTTTCCGATCCGGCCAGCGACTGGGAAAAGACGCTCAGGACCATGATCGACGGCTGGATCGCCCGCCTGACCGAAGAAAAGGGCGCCCGCGCACTGCTGCAGGCCATCCGGTCTGTGCCGCAGCTGCGCGAACTGGACGTGATCGCCTACAGCGCATGGGTCGGCGAGTTCGAGCGCGCTTTCCGCCTGCGTCAGCCCGATGTCGCGCCCCAGATTACCACCGTATGCCATGTGACGGTCAGCTCGGTTTACGGGCTGATCGACTATTACTTCCGCTGCCCGCCCGCGATCAGGTCGGGCCTTTCGGCCGAGCTTGCCGAACAGATCGTCGGCCGGCTGCGTGCCCTGCTGCGCTGACAGGGCCGGCCTGCCGGCAGCGCTCAGCCGGGCATGCTGGTGACGAATTTCGTGACCAGATAGGCCTCAATCGCTTCCGAACCGCCTTCGGTTCCGTAGCCGGAATCGCGCACCCCGCCGAAGGGCACCTCGGGCAAGGCAAGGCCCAGATGGTTGATGGTCGTCATGCCCGCGTCGATCTCCAGCCCCAGCCGCTGCATGGTCAGGGCCGAACGGGTGAAGGCGTAGGAGGCAAGGCCGTAGGGCAGGCGGTTGGCTTCGGCGATGGCGTCGTCCAGCGTCGTGAACCGGTTGACGATGGCAACGGGGCCAAAGGGCTCTTCGGTCATGATCCGGGCCGAAAGCGGCACATCGGCCAGCACGGTCGGCGGGAAGAAATTGCCGACATTGCCGATGCGCTTGCCGCCGGTCATCAGGCGCGCGCCCTGCGCAACCGCGTCGGCGACCAGCGTTTCCAGCGCGGCCACCCGGCGGTCGTTCGCAAGCGGGCCGATCTGCACGCCCTCGTCCATCCCGTTGCCCTGCTTGGCGGCCTGCAGCGCAGCGGTGAAGCCGGACAGGAAGGGATCGAACACCCCGTCCTCGACCAGGAACCGCGTGGGCGAAACGCAGACTTGCCCGGCGTTGCGCAGCTTTGACCCCGAGATCAGCCGGATGGCCTTTTCCATGTCGGCATCGGCGCAGACAATGACGGGCGCATGACCGCCCAGTTCCATGGTGGCGCGCTTCATGTGCTGGCCCGCAAGTGCCGCCAAATGCTTGCCCACCGGCGTCGATCCGGTGAAGGAAATCTTGCGGATCACCGGATGCGGGATCAGGTATTCCGACACTTCGGAAGGCACGCCGAAGACCAGATTCACCACACCATCAGGCACGCCGGCATCGGCGAAGGCGCGGATCAGTTCCGCCGGGCTGGCCGGCGTTTCCTCGGGCGCCTTGACGATGATCGAGCAGCCGGCCGCCAGCGCCGCCGACAGCTTGCGCACCGCCTGATTGATCGGGAAGTTCCAGGGGGTGAATGCCGCGACCGGGCCGACCGGCAGCTTGACCGCCAGCTGGGTGACGCCCGGGGTGCGGGCGGGGATGATCTGGCCATAGGCCCGGCGACCCTCTTCGGCGAACCAGTCGATGATATCGGCCCCGGCCAGCACCTCGCCCCGCGCCTCGGCCAGAGGCTTGCCCTGTTCGCGGGTCAGGATGCGGGCGATGCCGTCGGCCCGTTCGCGCATCAGATCGGCGGCGCGGCGCATGATGCGGCAGCGGTCGAAGACGCCAGTTTCCCGCCAGACCGCAAAGCCGCGCTCTGCCGCGGCAAGGGCGGCATCAAGGTCGGCGATCTCGGCATGGGCGACATGGCCGATGACCTCTGAGGTCGCCGGATCGGTCACGGCAATGCGGCGGCCGCCGCTGCCCGGGCGCCACTGGCCGGCGATGAAAAGCTGGGTGTCCGGATAGGCGGTCATCGGTCTTCCTCTGGTCTCAGCGGCGCGCATAGCCCAGCGCGGCCGAGATCGTCTGGGCGGCCTCCATCACCTGCGGCGCGATCAGTTTCAGTTGCTTGCGCTTCACGCGCGTATCAGGCCCCGAGATGCCGATGGCCCCGACAAGTTCCCCGGACCGGCCCAGAATGGCGCAGGCACAGGCCGCGATCCCGTCACGCCATTCCGCTTGCGGGACAACGGCATAGCCCTGGGCCCGGGTCTGGCGGATGTCTTCGGCCAAAGCCTCGATCGTGGTGCGGGTGGTTTCGGTATAGGCGCGCAGATGGGGGCGGAAGCGTTCCAGATAATCGTCCGGCATATGGGCCAGCATCGCCTTGCCGGTCGCCACCGTATAGGCCGGCGCGCGTGAGCCGACGCTGGTATGGGCGCGGATGTGATGGGCGCTTTCGATCTTGTCGAGATAGATCACGTCGATGTCTTCCAGAACCGACAGGTGAACGGTTTCGCCGGTCTGCTCGGCCAGACGGATCATCGCCGGGCGCGCAAGGGTCACCAGATCCATGCGGCGGATCACATGGCTGCCAAGTTCCCATATCTTGGTGGTCAGTTCATAGCTGCTGTTCAGCGGCACCTGACGCACATAACCATGGCTCTGCAGGGTCTGCAGCAGGCGGTGCACGTTGCTTTTGGTCAGCGCGAGATCTTTGGCCAGATCGCTGATCCCACGCGGCGCATCGCTGTGGGCGAGGGCTTCCACCAGGCGCAATCCCTTGACGAAGGCTTTATCCATGACGTTCCGATGTTGCTGTCCGCCTTTGCGGCCATTGCCCGCGGACTATAGCGCGGAAGACGGCGGCCGCGACAGGATCGTCACGGCCGCCGCAAGGGTTATTGTGCGAGAAGCGCGTTCAGCTGTTCCTGACCGAATTCCTCGTTCGTCATCTTGCCGTCGGCGGTCATCGCGCCCCAGTAATCCGGGCTCCACTCGATCGCGCGCGAGACGTTGGCGGGGTTGTTGGCCCAGTACTTGCTGATCGCGGGGTCGGCCGCTTCGAACACCACCGGCGAGGGCAGCGCCACCGGGAAGTTCGAGGTCAGTTCGGCCGCGCGGGCCGGTTCCAGACGCCAGGACAGCAGCTTCATGGCGTTTTCGTAGTTGGGCGCATCTTTCGGGATCGAGAAGAAGTCGTAGTAGACGAAGCCCTGGTTCCACTCGACTTCGATCGGCGCGCCTTCCAGCGCCAGTTTCGAGGTCGAACCGGTGTAGGCCATGCACATGTCGGCCTCACCATCCAGCAGAAGCTGCGGCGGCTGGGCCGAGGTGGTCCACCACTTCGAGACATGCGGCTTGATCTCGGCGATCTTCTTCAGCGCGCGGTCCATGTCCAGCGGGTAAAGCTGTTCCTTCGGCACCCCGTCGGCCATCAGCGCGGCTTCCATCACGAAGCGCGGCCATGCCGGCAGACAACGCTTGCCGGGGAACTTCTCGACATCCCAGAAATCGGCCCAGCTGGCAGGCTTGGGATCACCGCTGTAGACATCCTTGTTATAGACAAGGCCCACGCCGATCACCTGAAGGGCCACGCCCTTCTGGCGTTTGAGGTTGTCGGGCATCGCGGCCAGCGTCTTGTTCGCTTCCTCGGACATCATCGAATAGTCGATGTCGGCAAGGCAGCAGTCGCCCAGAAGCTTGGTTTCCTGATCGAAGATGAAGGTCAGGTCCCATTCGGTCTTGCCGGCCTCGACCTGGGCCTTGATGCGCGGGCCGGACCGCGCCTCCTGCACCGTGACCACGGTGATGCCGGTTTCGGCGGTGAAGGGATCATACATCACCTTGCGCAGCGCCTCGCCATAACCGCCGCCCGGGTCCTGCATGATGACTTCGGTGCTTTGCGCCAGCACGGGCGGGGCTGCCAGCGTCGCGGTGACGGCCAGCGCCGACACCACGGATTTCATTCGAACCATTCCAAGCATTACATTCCTCCTCTGTTTTACCTGGTATTGCAGTCAGTGCGCCCCGCGCGACCGGCCAAGAACCGGCCGCGCAAGGAAAATCCCCCCGACGACCAGCAGGACCTCAAGCGTCGAGACCACCGCCAGAACCGGGTTGAGCTGATAGTTGACGTCGGCCCAGAGCATCAGCGGCAGGGTTTTCAGCCGCGGGCTGGACAGGAACAGCGACAGCACAAGTTCGTCGAACGAGTGCAGGAAGGCAAAGAAAACCGCCGCCGCAAGACCGGGGGCAATGGCCGGCAGCGTGACCGTGCGGAAGACGGTCAGCGGCGAGGCCCCATGCACGGCCGCGCCCTGTTCAAGCCGCCGGTCGACCGCCTGCAGCGAGGCGGCGACGATCACGACGACAATCGGAATGCCGCCGATGGCATGGGCCGCGGCAAGGCCAAAGACGGTGCCGACAAGGTTCAGTTTCAGGAACAGGCTGTAAAGCGACAGGCCCAGCACCACCGGCGGCACGATCATCGGGCTGACCAAGAGCAGCATCAGCGCCGATTTGTAGCGGATCTCGCTGCGCACGATGCCCAGCGCAGCCGTCGCCCCCAGCGTCACCGCAATCGCCGCCGAAAGGGCCGCGATGCCAAGCGAGTTCCAGAACGCCGTCATCCAGTTGGAATCCGAGAAGAACTTCTCATACCACTGCAGCGACCAGCCCGGCGGCGGGAAGGTCAGATAGCTTGCTTTGCTGAACGAGATGACGATGACGACAAGGATCGGCAGGATCAGCGTGCAGATGACCAGCCCGCCCAGGATGCGCACCGCCCATGTTCCGGTGCCCGAGGGCAGGCGGCCGATCAGCCGCAGGATCGGCCAGCCGACCGCATCGGCGGCGACCATCGCAAGGCTGCGGCGGGGCGGGCCGGCGCTGACGCGGCGC
>JACZKR010000281.1 GCA_014859945.1 Paracoccaceae bacterium
ACACGATCCTGGGCGATGCCATCGCCGCCTGCGATGCTGTCATCGCCTGCGCCGCCATGGGCGATGTCATCGCCGTCGCCAAGGCTGGCGCTGTCGTCGCCGTCACCCAGCTGCACATGGTCGCTGGCATCGCTGCCGGTCACGCTGTCATCGCCGGCGCCGGCATCAATCGCGGTGGGGGCTTCGGCGGCGGCGGTCAGCGCCTCGGCCGCGTCGCCGCCCTCCAGCACCGCCTGATAGGCGGCGGGATCAAGCGTGGCGCTGCTGTCGGGATCGGGGACAAGCGCGATGTCGTCCACCGTCAGATCGGTGACGCCCGCCACCTCGGCCAGAACCTTGCCGTCCAGCAGGATCAGCGTTCCCGTGCCGTCGGCGTTCAGCGTGACCGAAACCTCGGGCACCAGTTCGGCGCTGGTCTCGGGGTCAAGCTCGGGGCTGTAGAGGACCGCCAGCCGGTCATCGGCGGGGTTGTAATCGGTGATCAGGGCGCCGTCGGGCGCGTCGTCGGGATCATCCGCAGGGTCATGCGGCCCGCGATGGTCCTGCGCGAACAGGTCGGCGCCCGCGCCGCCCGTGCCGCTGTCGCCCGCGCCCATGATCAGAAGGTCATCGCCCGCGCCGCCGTCCAGGCTGTCGGCGCCGTCGCCGGGGGCTACGCCACCCGCATCGCCGCCCGAAAGCGTGTCGTCGCCGGCGTCGCCCGACAGGCTGTCATCGCCCGCGCCGCCCGCCATCAGGTCATCGCCCGCCGTGCCGCTGAACGAAGCCCCGCCTTCCGCCCCGGTGATGGCCAGCGGCGCATCGTCACCGTTCAGGAACCAGGCCAGCGTGTCGCGGTCGGCGGCAAGGCTGTCTTCGCCGGTGTCCAGGCTGGGGTCATGGGGCAGGGCCAGCGTGTGGCCGGCGGTGTCGGCGGCCTCGGTGTCATCCTCCTGCTCTTCGCCGCCCGACTGGTCGATGGCAAAGCTGGCGCCAAGGGCACCGAGGAACAGCAGAAGGTTGGCGAGTATGGCGTAGTCCATCGCATTGGTCCGTTTGGGCCGACAATAGGCGTCTTTTCACGGAAATGTGGTGCAAGCATGACCCGATCACGGCCCGGTGAGGACAAAGCCGTGCCTTAAACCGCCGCGATTGCACGCAGAACGTGCATCGCCCCCCGCCTGCCGATCGGGCGGGGCGGGGCTTGGCAAGCCGCGTCCGGCCCGTGTAAGACAGGGGCAAAGATGGAGAGGCGCCGTTGAGCAATCCCGACAGTTTCATCGACGAGGTGACCGAAGAGGTCCGCCGCGACCGCCTGTTTGCGATGTTCCGCAAATATGGCTGGATCGGCATTCTGGCGGTTGTTGTGGTGGTGGGCGGCGCGTCCTGGAACGAATGGCAGAAAGCCCGGGCCGAGGCGCGGGCCGAAGCCTTTGGCGATGCGCTGCTGGATGCCTTCGATCTGGGCGGGGCCGAGGAACGGCGCACCGCCATCGCGGCCATTCCGGCCGATGGCGGGCAGGCGGCGCTTAAGGCGCTGATGCTGGCCTCGGACCCGGCCGAAGACAAGGCGGCGACATTGGCGGCGCTGGACGGGCTTCTGGCCGATTCGACGCAGCCGCAGATCTACCGCGATATCGCCGCGCTGCGCCGGGTCGTCGTGGCCGGGGCCGAGATGCCGCTGGCCGACCGCCGCGCCATGCTGCAGGGCGTTGCCGTGCCGGGCCGGCCGTTCCGGGTGATGGCCGAAGAACAGCTGGCCTATCTGCTTCTGGAAGAAGGAAAGAAGGACGAGGCGATTGCCGCGCTTTCCGCCCTGATGCAGGATCAGGAAGCGCCCGCCTCGCTGCGGTCGCGGGCGGGCGAGGTGATTACCGCCCTCGGCGGCACGCCGCCCGCGGCGCAGGCGGCAGCGGCGGATCAGGGCTGAGGCCCGCACAGGACGGGAAGGGGGCCTTCGGTGGCTATCTGGTCGAACAGGCTTGGGATCGCGGCGCTTCTGGCCGGCACGGCGCTGGCGGGATGCGAGCGTGAGGTGATCCTGCAGGGCGAACGCTTCCCGGTGCGCGTGCCGCTGGATGCATCCGAACAGGTCGAAGGCGAACCGGCCCCGGTGGCGCCGGTGGAAAGCGACGGGTTCCGCGCCGAGCCGATCGCGCTGCCCGCCGCCGTGGCCAATGGCGAATGGCCCCAGCGCGCCGGCAACGCGGCCCATACCGGCCTGCATGGCGCCCTGTCGGCGGCACCGCAAAGGGTGTGGAGCCTGTCGGTCGGTGCCGGCAACGGCAAGCGCGCGCGGATCACCGCGGCGCCGGTGGTGTCGGGCGGCAAGGTCTTTGCCATGGATGCCGACAGCAATCTGGTCGCGGCCGGTCTGGGCGGCGGACTGGTCTGGAAAGCCTCGCTGAAACCCGATTTCGACGGCGGCAGCCAGGTGGCGGGCGGCGGCGTGGCGGTGCAGGGCGGCACGGTCTTTGCCACCACCGGCTATGGTGAGGTTGTGGCGCTGAACGCAGGCTCGGGCGCGGTGATCTGGCGGCAGCGGCTGGACGGGCCGGTGGCCGGGGCGCCGACGGTGGCGGGCAATGCCGTCTATGTCGTGGCGCGCGACGGCACGGCGATGGCGCTGGATGCCGCGACCGGCAAGGTGCAATGGGAATACAGCGGCACCCGGTCGGCCAGCGGGCGGCAAAGCCCGGCGGCGCCGGCGGTGGCGAATGATCTGGTGATCTTCCCCTTCACCACCGGCCAGATCGTCAGCATCGAGGCCGGCGACGGCGCGCGGCGCTGGCTGGGCGCGGTGGCCGGGCAGCAGGCGGAAACCGCAGCCGCCGGCATCGGCGAGGTGACGGGCGATCCGGTGATCTCGGGCGGGGTGGTCTATGTCGGTTCCTCCTCGGGCCGGACCGTGGCGATTGACGCCGAAACCGGGGAACGGCTGTGGTTCGCCCGCGAAGGCGCGATGAACCCGCCGCTGGTGGTCGGCGGATCGGTCTTCGTTGTGTCCGACATGGCGCGGCTGGTGCGGATGGATGCCGCCACGGGTGAGGTGATCTGGGCCACCGACATGCCCTTCCGCGTCAAGGAAAAGCCCAAGAAGTGGCGCGACCTGCACGCGCATTTCGGGCCGGTTCTGGCGGGCGGGCGGATTGCCGTCGCCTCATCCGACGGGGTGCTGCGGCTGTTCAATCCGACCGACGGCACGCTGGTGGCAACGGCAGATATCCCGGGCGGCGCGGCCTCGGCCCCGGTGCTGGCGGGGGGAATGCTGCTGGTCATGGGCGGCAACGGACAGATTCACGCTTTCCGCTAGGCCGCATCCCCTGTAAGGGGGGCGCTTCGCAGATGACGGAACGACGAGATGAGCTTTACCCTTGCCATCGTGGGGCGCCCGAACGTGGGCAAGTCCACGCTCTTCAACCGGCTGGTCGGCCGCAAGCTGGCGCTGGTCGATGACCAGCCCGGCGTGACGCGCGACCTGCGCGAGGGGGATGCCCGGCTTTTCGACCTGCGCTTCACCGTCATCGACACCGCCGGGCTTGAGGAGGTGACCGACGACAGCCTTCAGGGCCGCATGCGCCGCCTGACCGAGCGGGCGGTGGAAATGGCCGACATCTGCCTGTTCCTGATCGACGGCCGGGTCGGCGTGACGCCCTCGGATGAGGTCTTTGCCGATATCCTGCGCAAGAAATCGGCCCGCGTGATCGTCGGCGTCAACAAGGCCGAGGGCAAAGCCGGCGACAGCGGCGCGCTTGAAGCCTACAGCCTGGGCCTGGGCGACCCCGTCCGCATGTCGGCCGAGCATGGTGAGGGGATGGACGACCTTTACCGCATGCTGAAGCCGCTGGAAGGCGAGTTCGCCGAGCGCGAGGCCGAGAATACCCCCGAAACCGAGGTGGATATCTCGGAAGAGGATGCCGAGCTTGAGGTCGATGCCAACGCCCACAAGCCCACGGCGAAGAAGCCGCTGCAGATCGCCGTCATCGGCCGGCCGAATGCCGGGAAATCGACTTTGATCAACAAGATCATCGGCGAAGACCGCCTGCTGACCGGCCCCGAGGCCGGGATCACCCGCGATGCCATCTCGGTCCGGTCGGACTGGATGGGCACGCCGGTGCGGATTTTCGACACGGCGGGCATGCGCAAGAAATCCCGCGTGGTCGAGAAGCTGGAAAAGCTGTCGGTCGCGGATGGTTTGCGCGCCGTGCGCTTTGCCGAGGTGGTGGTGGTTCTGCTGGACGTGGAAATCCCGTTCGAGGTGCAGGACCTGCGCATCGCCGATTTCGCCGAGACCGAGGGCCGGGCGGTTGTCGTCGCGGTGAACAAATGGGATCTGGAAGACGAAAAGCAGGAAAAGCTGGCCGAACTGAAGGAAATGTTCGAACGGCTTCTGCCCCAGCTGCGCGGGGCGCCGCTGGTCACCGTTTCGGCCAAGACCGGGCGGGGGCTGGACCGGCTGCACGATGCGATCTGCAAGGCGCATGACGTCTGGAACGCGCGGGTGCCGACCAACCGGCTGAACACCTGGCTGGGCGCGATGACCGAGGCGCATCCGCCGCCCGCGCCGGGCGGCCACCGCATCAAGCTGCGCTACATCACCCAGGCCAAGACCCGCCCGCCGGGCTTTGTCATCAAATGCTCGCGCCCCGATGAGCTGCCGGAAAGCTACAAGCGCTATCTGATCAACGGCTTGCGCGACCATTTCGGCATGCCGGGCACGCCGATCCGGCTGTATTTCCGCGGGCAGGGTGACCAGAACCCGTTCCGGGAACGCAAGTTCAACACCCCGTCGCGCCTGCGCAAGCATATCGAGAAGAAGAAGGGCTAGGCGGGGTTCCGCCAGCCCGGTTTGCGCCGGGGCCCTGCCGGCCCCATGTTCGGGGGAACCGGAAGGAGGTTCCCATGCGCAAGATTGCGGTATCCGTCCTGATCCTTGCCGCGCTGGCTGCGGGGCCCGCGCTGGCCGACAAGAAGGGCCACAAGCCCGGCAAGCTGCCGCCCGGCCATGCCTTTGCCCATTGCCCGCCGGGGCTGGCCAAGAAGAACCCGCCCTGCCTGCCGCCCGGCCATGCAAAGGCCCGCGCCCCGGGCGATTTCCGCCTCGGCGACCGGCTGCCCGATGGCTGGTACCGGCTGAGCGACCCCTGGCGCTATGGCCTGCAGGATGACGGGGTCTATGCGGTTCTGGATGGCCATGTCTTCCGCGTCGATGGCGACAGCGCGCGGGTGCTGGCCACCTACGGGCTGTTCAAGGCGCTGCTGAACTAGGGGCGCTGCTGACTGGGGCCTCAGGGCACGGGCAGAAGGGCGGCCGCGATGCGGCGGCCCTCGCCCAGAAGCACGTTGTAGGTGCGGCAGGCGGCCGGGGAGCTCATCGGTTCCACGCCGATGCCGGCCTCTTCCAGCGCCTCGCGGAAGGGGCGGGGCAGGGGGGCGATGGCCGGTCCCATGCCCAGAAGCAGCACGTCGATCCGCCCGGCCAGCGCCAGCGGCGCCACCGTATCCTCCAGCCCGCCCCAGGGACCGGCATCCCAGGGGGTGATCAGGCTGGCGCCGCGCAAGACATGCGTCCCCAGCCGGAAGAAGCCCGGCCCATAACCTTCAATCGGCTGGGCCGTGCCATAGCTGATCTCGGTCAGCCGCACCGCGCCGCCTCAGGCATCGACATTGGCGAATTCATGTTCCGCCGGCTTGCCGTCCTTGGGCTTGTCGCTGCGGTCCACGCCCAGCATCAGGACGATGTTCTTGGCGACATAAAGCGTCGAATAGGTGCCCAGGATCACGCCCGCCAGCATGGCAAAGACGAACCCGCGGATCACGTCGCCGCCCCAGATGAACAGCACGATCAGCGACAGAAGCGTGGTCGAAGCGGTCATGATCGTGCGGCTCAGGGTTTCGTTGGTGGTCAGGTTCATCATCTCGCGCAGCGGCATGGTCTTGTATTTCGCAAGGTTTTCCCGCAGCCGGTCAAAGATGACGACCGTGTCGTTCACCGAATAGCCCAGAATGGTCAGAAGGGCCGCCACGATGGTCAGGTCGAACTTCAGGCCGAAGACGGCAAAGATGCCCACCGTCACCACCACGTCATGGATCAGCGCCGCCACCGTGCCGATGGCAAACTGCCATTCGAAGCGCAGCCAGACGTAAACCCAGATGCCCGCCGCCCCGGCGGCCACCGCCAGAAGCGCCGACCAGATCAGCTCGGACGAGACCTTGGGCCCCACCGATTCCACCGAGGTGAACTTCACCGCCGGGTCCACCGCCTGCAGCGCGGCTTCGACGCGGTCGATGGTTTCGGGGGTGGCGGCCTCATCACCCTCCTGCGCCTCGATGCGGATCTGGGTGACGTGCTGATCGGCGCGGAAGGTGGGGTCGAAGACCTCGTTGATGGTGACATCGCCCATCTGCAGGGCGATCAGCGCCTCACGGTAGCCGGCAAGGTCGGGGGCCTGGGTGGTTTCGGCGCGGATCGTCGTGCCGCCCTTGAAATCCACCCCGAAGTTCAGCCCGAAGACCGCCACCGCCAGAAGCGACAGCACCACGGCCAGAACCGAAGCCCCGAAGGTGCCCATCTGATAACGGAAGAAGTCGATGTTGGTCTTTACGGGAACCAGCCGCAGGCGCCAGGCCATGATAGCCTCCTTACACCACGATGGATTTCGGACGGCGCCAGGCGATCCAGCCCTGCACCAGCATGCGGTTCAGATAGACGGCCGTGAACAGCGAGGTCACGATGCCGATCATCAGCGTCACGGCAAAGCCGCGCACGGGGCCAGAGCCGATGAAGAACATGATCAGGCCGGTGATGATGGCCGTCACGTTCGAGTCCATGATGGCCGACGAGGCGCGCTCATAGCCCAGTTCCACCGCGCGGGCGGGGCTTTTGCCGTCGCGTAATTCCTCGCGTATCCGCTCATAGATCAGCACGTTCGCGTCCACCGCCATGCCCATGGTCAGGACGATCCCCGCGATGCCCGGCAGGGTCAGCGTGGCCCCGATGGTGGAAAGGATGGCGATCAGCAGAACGATGTTCACCGTCAGCGCAATGTTCGCCAGCGTGCCATAGAAACCGTAGCAGGCGATCATGTAGATGATGACCGCGATCATCCCGATCACCGCCGCGCGCTTGCCGGCGTCAATCGAATCCTGCCCCAGTTCCGGGCCGATGGTGCGCTCTTCCAGGAAGGTCATCTTGGCGGGCAGGGCGCCCGCGCGCAGCAGAACCGCCAGATTGGTCGATTCCTCGACCGTGAAATTGCCGGTGATGATGCCCGAACCGCCGGGGATATGCGACTGGATCACCGGGGCCGAGATCACCTCGTTGTCCAGCACGATGGCGAAGGGTTTGCCGATGTTCGCGGCGGTATAATCGCCGAACTTCCGCGCGCCCGAGGGGTTGAACTGGAAGTTCACCGCCGGGCGGCCGTTCTGGTCAAATGCGGGCTGGGCGTTGGTCAGTTCCTCGCCCGTGACGACCGCGTGGTCTTCCAGCACATAGAAGACGCCCTTGGTGTTGGCATCGGGCATCAGCTTTTCGCGCGGGCCGACGGTGGTGTTTTCGTCGCCGGTCTGGCGGATCACCGGCTGGAAGGTCAGCTTGGCGGTGGTGCCGATCAGCTGTTTCACTTCCTCGGCCGACCCGACGCCGGGGACCTGGATCAGGATGCGGTTGTCGCCCTGGCGCTGAATCGTCGGTTCGCGGGTGCCGACCTCGTCAATCCGGCGGCGGATGATTTCCAGCGACTGCTGCATGGTGCGGCTGTCAGTGGCGGCGCGTTCGGCGGCGGAAAGCTGCACCACGATGTCGGTGCCCTGGGCCGTCACCTCAAGGTCGGTCGAGCCGACGCCGGTCAGGGTGACGACCGGCTGCGCCAGTTCCTTCACCTTGGCCAGCGCAATCGCCATGCCTTCGGGTTTCGAGATCGCCACCCGCAGCACGCCCGGATCGGACGGCTGACGGCGCACCGTGCCCACCTCGTCGCGCAGGTCGCGCAGACGGTCGCGGACATCGGGCCAGAGCGCGTCGATCCTTTGGGCATAGACATCGGCCACATCGACCTCGGCCAGCAGATGCGCGCCGCCCCGCAGGTCCAGCCCCAGGCTCATCAGCGCCGACGGCAGGAAGGACGGCCACAGCGCAAAGTCCGCCGCCTGTTCCTCGGTTGCGATGCCGCCTGCCGCCTCGATGGCGTGCTGGGCATCATTGTGAAGCTCGACGCGCGAATAGAAGGCGTTGGGCAGGGCTGCCAGAATCCCCCAGCCGGTCAGGACCAGGATGACAAGGCGCTTCCAGAGCGGCATCTGCTGCATGGCGGTATCCGGGTATCAGGCGGCCGTGGCCGGTTCGGTCTTGTTCAGAACCTGGGTGATCGTGTGCTTCATCACCTTGACCTTGACGGCATCGGCGATTTCCACCTCAAGCGTGCCGTCCTCGTTCACCTTGGTGACCTTGCCGATGATGCCGCCGGCGGTCAGCACCTGATCGCCGCGGCGCAGGCCGTCCACCATGGCGCGCAGGTCTTTCATCTTCTTTTGCTGCGGACGGATCAGCAGGAAATACATGATGACGAAGATCAGGACCAGCGGCAGGAACTGCGCAACGGCCGAACCGGCACCGGCACCGGCGCCTGCGGTCTGGGCAAAGGCGGGGGTCACGAACATGGATATCCTCTGAGTTCGGGCGGGAAGGGCCCCGCAATCGGCCGGCACCCTATAGGCG
>JACZKR010000282.1 GCA_014859945.1 Paracoccaceae bacterium
CCCCGATCCCGCGGGCCTGCCGCAGCCCGACGCCGATTTCGCGGCCCTGATGGAAAAGCTGCGCAGCGCGATGCAGGCCAATCCCGACGATCCGCGCGGGCTGGAGCTTCTGGCCCGGAACGAGGCAAACCTTGGCAACTACAAGGCCGCCGCAAAGGCCCAGCGCCACCTGCTTGACGTCCTGGGCGAAACCGCCCTGCCCGCGCAGCGGCTGGATGCGGTCCAGTACATGGTCGCGGCGACGGCCGGCTATGTCTCGCCCGAGGCCGAGGCGCAGCTGGTCGCCGTGCTGCAGGCCGAGCCGCGCAATCATCTTGCGCGCTATTTCTCGGGCCTGATGTTCATGCAGGTGGGCCGCCCCGACCGCACCTTTGAACTCTGGGAACCCCTGTTGCGCGAAGGCCCGCCCGATGCGCCGTGGATCAGCCCGATCCGCGCCGGCATCGAAGAGGCGGCGATGCGGGCCGGCGTGAACTATACCCTGCCCGAGCTGAAAGGCCCCGATGCGGCGGCGGTCGCGGCGGCGGGCGAGATGTCGGATGCCGACCGTCAGGCGATGATCGAAGGCATGGTCGCGGGGCTGGAAGAGCGGCTGATGGCAGAGGGCGGCAGCGAGGCGGAATGGCTGCAACTTCTGAACGCGCTTGGCGTGCTGAACCAACCCGACCGTACGGCCGCCGTGCTGAAGGCCGCCGAAGCCGCCTTTGACGGCCAGCCCGAGGTGCAGGCCCGCCTGCGCGCCGCCGCAGGGGCCAGCGCCGGGGCCGCGCCGTGATCTGCACCGAATTCGCCGAATTCGCCGCCGCCCTGCCGCCCAACCGGGCGATCTTCGGGCTGGATCTGGGCGACAAGACCATCGGCATCGCCACCTCGGACCTGCGGCGGCGGGTGGCGACGCCGGTCGTCATCATCCGGCGGCAGAAATTCACCCTCGACGCCGCCGAACTGCTGAAGCTGGCCGAAGCGCGGCAGGTGGCGGGGCTCTTGCTGGGCCTGCCCCTGAACATGGACGGCAGCGAGGGCCCGCGCGTGCAATCGACCCGCGCCTTCGCCCGCAATCTGGAAAAGCTGACGGCGCTTCCCATCGGCTTCTGGGATGAACGCCTGTCCACCGTCGCGGCCGAAAGGGCGCTGATCGAGGCGGATGCGTCGCGCAAGCGTCGCAAAGAGGTGATCGATCAGGTCGCGGCCGGTTATATCCTGCAAGGGGCGCTGGACCGTCTGGCGTATCTGGAGGGCTGAGGTGGACGAAATCTGGAAGCGCGACGAGATCGAAAGCCCCTGCGTCAAGATCTGCGTCGTCCACCCCGAGGCGCGGCTTTGCGTCGGCTGCCTGCGCAGCATCGACGAAATCGCAGCCTGGTCGCGCATGACGCCCGAGGCGCGGCGGGCGGTGATGGCCGAACTGCCGGGCCGGGCGCCGCAACTGCAGCGGCGGCGCGGCGGGCGAATGGGGCGGATGTCTGCGCCCGATTGACCGGAATCACCTGCCGGGCCTAACGTAGGATACTGTTCCGACGGCCCCCATTTTGTTCAGGTTCTTGTCATGACCGATCCCGCGCTTGGCAGCATCGCCGCTGATTTCCGGGTGTTGCGCGCCGCCTATCCCACCTACACCAACCTTCCCCCCCATATCTCGCGCTACATGGATGCGCTGAACGAAGGGCTGCAGCCCGGACAGCCGCGCAACACGCCCTGCTGTTTTCAGATGAGCGCCGCGCTGAACGGCGCCGGCGCCGAACACCGCATCCCGCCGCAAAGCCACCGCCGCCGCACCGCGCGCCTGAACGGCGACTATTATCTGGGCGCGGTCGATGAACTAGAGGTGCATCTGACCGGCCGCTATGGCCGGGGTGAGGATTTGCGCGGCCTATTGGGTCAGGGCGCCACCACGCGCCAGATGCGCGCCCATCTGGCCGGGCGGCAGGGTATCCTGTGTTTCCGCGACCGCGGCTACGGCTTTCACACCGAGCTGTGGGACGGCGCCGACATCGTGCAGAACGGCGCGCCCGGCACCAACGGCGCGCGGATTTCTGCCTCGCATTGTTTCGTGCAGCTGCGGGTGCTGTTCTGGCCCTGCACCGGCGATGACGGGCTTGATCCGCTGCCCGACTGGCTGACCGGCTGGTGGCAGGTGCAGGATTTCGAGACGACTTACTATTACATCTCGGATCAGCGCGTGGTCACCTGGACCCGCCGCGCCCCCGCGGCCGAGCGGGAACGCCCGATCCGCCAGCGCATTGCCGAGGGGCGGGTGGCGCTGGATGCCCAGTCGGGTGAGGTGACGATCACCTGGAACGACGCGGGCGACGGCGTCTCGCATGAGGTGCTGACACCGGCGCCGGGCCAGTCGGGCCGGCTGGTGGGGCGGACGAACAACCTTGTGGCGCTGGAGGCGACCCGCGTCACCTTCGCCGCCCCCGCCCCGGCACGGCGGCCCGGCGCGCACCACCGATAGGGCGGCAGGGCCCGGGCCGGTGGGCACCCGTGCCCGGGGCGGGCTAATGCGCCCGGCTTAATCTGGCCGAGGCCATCGCCTCGGCCACGCGATACAGGTGCCCCTTGGCCCGCCGATGGCCCCAAAGGCCGCCGGCCAGCGCCCGCCCCGCCCATGGCGGGCGCCGGCCTTTCGTCTTGAAGCTTGAACCGGGCAAGGTGCGCCGCCCCGCGACGGGCGGGGAAAGGCAGTGCCTTTCCTTTTCCGCCCGAATGCCGCCGCAGGGTGCGTGCTTGCACGCACCGCCCCCCAAAGGTGCGTGTGAACACGCATCCCACGGGGCCGAAGCGCCGGCTGCAGATCTTGCGCCCAGCCCGTCTGACCCCGGCCATCGCCGGGGTCACGCGATGCGGATGCCCTTGGCCGCCGGTGGCCCCAAAGGCCGCCGGCCAGCGCCCGCCCCCGCCATCGGCGGGCGCTTCCCGCC
Organism: Paracoccaceae bacterium; assembly: GCA_014859945.1. Taxonomy (GTDB): domain Bacteria; phylum Pseudomonadota; class Alphaproteobacteria; order Rhodobacterales; family Rhodobacteraceae; genus Fuscibacter. The sequence goes on from JACZKR010000282.1 coordinate 2,925, forward strand.
CGCCGGGGCAGGCGCCGGCCTCTGCTGTGAGGGCTGAACCGGTCCCGTTGAAACCGCCCCGCGACGGGCGGAACAGGAAAGGCAGTGCCTTTCCTGT
>JACZKR010000037.1 GCA_014859945.1 Paracoccaceae bacterium
ACCCTGCGCCGCGCGGTCGCCCGCGTTCAGCGCGCCGGGCTTGCCGCCTTCGGGCAAATCCAGCACCACCAGTCGCCAGCCCGCCGCTGCGCCCGCCGCCGCCATGTCACGGGCGCGGGCGGCGGTGGCATCGCGGCAGCCGTTCGCCACCACCACCACCTCGGCCCCGCCGGGCACCGGATGGCTGGCAAACAGCGCCGTCAGGCAGGCGCCGATATAGCCCTCTTCGTTCGAGGCCGGGACGATGACGCTCAGCATCCGCTGCATCCGGTGGCCAGCGCCTGCCAGCGCGGGTTGTCGTCGGCCAGATGGCGCAGCGCACCCCAGCTGCCCCATTTGCCGGGGCGATAGACATCGACGAAGGCGTTGAAGGGCGCATCGCTGATCAGCGCCCAGCCGGCCAGCAACTCGGCATAAAGCGCGCCCATCTCGGGGCTGTAGTTAAGTTGGGCAAAGAACTCGGTCAGGGCCGCATCCTCCATCGCGGTGCCCTGACCCACCACATGCGTGCCGCCCTCATACATCACCAGCCGCAGCCCGTGATCGGCCGCCACCGCCGCGTGATAGGGCAGGGTTTCGGACAGAAGCTGCGCCAGCGTATCCGACGCATCCCCGCTGACCGAGCCGTCGCGCAGCTCTTGCGCCGCCAGCCGGTTGGCCAGCGCAAAGGGTGCCGCCGGATCGGCATCCAGCGATTGCGCCAGCCAGTCCTTCACCGTCGCCGCCTTGTCTTCGGCCCCCAGCCGGGCCGAGAAATAGCCGGTGACGGCATAGGCATCAAAGCTTTCGGCAGGGGCCGGCCGCCCCTCGGCCATGACCAGCGGGGCATTCAGGATATCGGCCTCAAGCCCCAGCCAGCCGGTCTGCACCGTCACCACCCGCACCAGCCGGTCGGGCGCATCGGCAAAGACGCGGGCCCAGATGCCCGCCACCTCGGCCGCGCGCAGGGCGTAGAACTGCACCCAGGTGTTTTCCTTCCCCCAGCGGGCGCGGCCCTGTTCCTCGGCCCAGCGGGCCTGGGCGAACTGCCAGTTCCAGACTTCATTGGAATATTCCACCCAGGCCCGCAGACCGGGGGCAAGACCATCATGCGCCAGTCTGGCCCATTCCTCGGCCAGCGCATCATCGGCCAGATGGGGCAGGGTGAACCATGCATCCGCCTGCAATTCATTGGCCAGCGCCACCATCACCTCAACCGGCACGCCGATCCGCGCCCAGGTATAGTCGCCGGGCCTTGCGCGCTGGGCGGTTGTGGCCAGCGGGCTGTCGTTGGTCATGCCCCAGTCCATGAAGCGGACCATCTTCGCCCCCCGGACCCGCGCCAGCCAGTCGGGGTTGAAGATCTGCCCCGCCGCCAGCGCCGCCGCGCGGTCTTCGCGCACGGCGGTGATGTTGCGGATCGGGTCGGCCGGGTCGGTCGCCGCGATGGTCAGAAGCACCGCGCCTTCGCCGGGAGTATAGTCGAACAGGATGCGGCCCGGCGTGGCCGAAACCACCTGCGCCCGCCCTTCAACCCGCAGGCTGCCGTTGCCTTGCCACGTCAGCGCATAGCGCCCGGCTACCCCGCCGGCATCTTCCGGCAGGTCGGTCAGGATCAGGGTCGAGATCGCCTCAAGCTTTGGCGGAATGGCCTTGGGCCAGCCGTGATCGTCCAGCCAGCCACCCGCCGCCAGATCGTCATGGCCCCAGCCACCCCACTGGCCCGGCAGATGGCCCACCCATGGCCGGGCGGTCTTCATCAGGTCAAGGAAAGGTTGCTGCACCGACCAGTCATTCACCCCCGCAAGCCCCAGCGCCAGATTGGGGTTGGTGACGGGCGCAAAG
>JACZKR010000283.1 GCA_014859945.1 Paracoccaceae bacterium
TAGTAAACCGCGCGTGAGGCGGCCGGGATCAGCGCCGGCGCAAAAGTGACCAGAACCGAATAGGCCCAGGCCGCCCCGGTGCCCACCGCGACAAGGCTGTTCATGTCGGGCGACAGCCGCGCCAGCGCCGGCAGCCCCTTCAGGAAGAACCGCCGCCCGGGCAGCACCAGCACCAAGGTCGTCAGCAGGAATTCGATCTGCCACAACAGCGGCAGGCCCACCGCGCCGTGCAGCCAGTGGTGGAAGGCGGGGAACAGATGCCCCCCCATCTCTGCCACGAAGACCGGCAGGGTCAGCACCGCCGCCAGAAGGGTTTCCCGCCACAGCCGCCGCTCTTCCGCCGCCGGATCGGCGGCCTTGGCATCGGCCAGAGGGGCGGCGGCAAAACCCGCCCGCGTCACGGCGGCCGCCAGCGCATCGGCATCGGCATGGTCCCACAGCACCACCTGCGCCTGCCGGGTGGCCAGGTTCGCCACCGCCTGCGCCACGCCGGGTTGTGCCTTCAGCACCCGTTCCACCCGGCCGGTACAGGCGGCGCAGGTCATGCCTTCGACCGCCAACGTCACCACCTCTTGCCGCGCCGGATAGCCCGCCCGCGCCAGCGCACCGGCCAGCCCCTCGGCCGTGGCGGGCGCGTCATAGCGGATCTCGGCGGTTTCGGTGCCAAGGTTGACGCTGGCCTCCGTCACGCCGGGTTGCGCCTTCAGCACCCGCTCGGCCCGGGCAACGCAAGAGGCGCAGGTCATCCCCTCAAGGTGGAAACGCAATGCGGTGGTCATGGAACTCTCCTTCCGCACCGGCATATGGGGCTTCCAGTCACGGGAAGGTCAAGGGGCAATGCGGCAATTTCCGCCTTGACCTTCCCGCCCCCGGAAGGCGCAAAAAGGCAAAGCGACTCGCGCCGACCAGAACCCCGGAGATCCCGATGACCCTGCTTTCCGTTCCCGACATGTCCTGCGGCCATTGCAAGGCCTCGGTCGAGGCGGCGCTGGCCGCCCTGCCCGATGCCCGCGGCGTGGCGGTTGACCTTGCCACGCGTCAGGTGCGGGTGGCCGGCCCGGCGGCACCCGAGGCGCTGGTAAAGGCGCTGGAAGGCATCGGTTTTCCCGCCCGTGTCATCGCCGACACCTAGGTCACAAAATTGTCGTGAAGACGGCATTCGGCCCGTTGAAAACGGCATCTGCCAGCTATATTTGCGCGCAGTCCTGACCCGGTTGCGGCCCGTTTCCGCCAAGATCGGCGCGCAGGATGTCAATAGGCAGAACGCCAGCGCATCGAACCGGAGCAGTCAGATGTCGAATTCCTCTCCCGCCCAGCAGGGCGGCAGCCCCTCGCCGGCCCCCCAGCAGGGTCAGCAGTCGGGCGCGCCCCAGCAGCAGCAGGGCCAGCAGCCGATCTTCCGCGACTGGGCGGCGATCTGAGGCAGCGCCCCGCCGGGGTCTTGTGAAATCCGGGGTCAGCCGTCAGGCTGGCCCCGTTTTGATTCCGGTTCCGCGATGCCCAGCCCCGTTTCCTCGATCCCCAATCTCGGCCCCGCCAGCGAGGCGGCCTTTGCCCGCGCCGGCATCCACAGCGCCGAGGAAATCCGCGAGATGGGGGCCGATGCCGCCTATCTGCGGCTGCTGGAAAGCGGTTCTGCCCCGCATTTCATCGGCTATTACGTTCTGGTCATGGGCCTGCAGGGCCGGCCGTGGAACGATTGCAAAGGGGCCGAGAAAGACCGGCTGCGCGCGGCTTTCGACAAGCTGAAGGCCAGGGCGCGCGGCGGGGCGGCGGGCCTGCGCCACGAAACCGAAGCGGCGCTGGATGCGCTTGGCGTGGTGCCGGCGGCGCGGCTGTTGCGCGGATAGCAGGGGCGCGCCCTGCCCCCATCCTCTCTCTGCAAATATCCCACGGGGGTACGGGGGTGTGAAACCCCCGCTTCCCCGGCCGGTGCGGGGCGCCGACGGGTCCCGATCCGTCAGGGCCGCAGAATCATCCTCTCACGATCAATCTCGATCCGGTAGCGGCCCAGCAGGTCCATCCCCAGCAGCGAGACATCCATTTCCGCCTCGTTCACCCAGACCGGCAGCGCCTTTTCGGTGAAGGGGCCAAGGGTCACGTTCTGCAGCGTGGTGCGCGCGGTGCGGACGGTGCCGTTCGCCGTCATCGCCTGCCCGGTGTAGATCAGGCTTTCCGGCGCGATCCCCAGACGCCGGGCATCGGCGGGCGACAGCACGACACTGGTCGCCCCGGTATCGGCCATCATGGTCAGCCGGGTGCCGTCCACGTCGATGTCGATGTAATAATGCCCGTCGGCGGCGCGGGGGATGACCAGTTCGCCCGTCTCGGTCACCATCTGGCGGGGCAGAAGGTCGTGGCGCAGGTCCTGCCACAGGCCATAGCCCGCCGCCACGCCCAGAAAGATCAGCCCCCAGGCCATGGCGGTGCGCAGCGCAAGGCCCATGCGCTGGCGGTATTCCACCATCACCCAGCCCCCCACCGCCACCAGCAGCAGCATCAGATAGATCAGCCGTCCCGCACTGTCGCCGTCCATGTGGCCTTCCCGTGGTTTGCCTTTCCGAGATAAGCGCCCCGAAGGCCCCCGGCAACCGCCAGAAGCAAGATCGG
>JACZKR010000038.1 GCA_014859945.1 Paracoccaceae bacterium
GTATATCGCCTGTCTGCCACCAGAGGCTTCTGCCCCTTGCCCGATCCTGCCATGCCGCCTGTTCCGGTCTGTTCTGTGGCGGGCATCCTAACCCGTCACGCTGCGAATGCGAAGCGGGGGTAGGCAATGATTCGCCTATGCTGACCGCACATTATTTAATCATGTGCGCATAATATTCGCGCAGATGCCTCAGGAATGCGCCATGTGCTTTGGCACAGCCCGCCCCAAACTTGTGCTGCATCTGCGAAGGCCGCCTCATGCCCCGGCGAGGCCCCGTCGGGGTCAGGGACACAGAAAGGGGTGCGACGTGAAGATGATCATTGCCGCCATCAAGCCCTACAAGCTGGACGAGGTGCGCGAAGCGCTTACCACGATCGGCGTACGTGGGATGATGGTTACGGAAATCAAAGGCTTCGGCACGCAGTCGGGGCACACCGAAATCTATCGCGGCGCTGAATACGCCGTGAACTTCGTGCCGAAGATGCGGCTCGAGATCGTCGTGGCCGACAGCCTGGCGGATACCGTGGTCGAGACCATCTCGAACACCGCGCGCACCGGCAAGATCGGCGACGGCAAGATCTTCGTGCTGGACGTGGCCAAGGCGCTGCGGGTCCGCACCGGCGAAACCGATGACGAAGCGCTCTGAGGGGCCTGGGGGAATGCGTGACATGCTGAACAAGACGAAACTCGCAGGGCTGGGCGCGCTGGGCGCCACGCTCTTCGCCAGCCTGCCCGCCTGGGCGCAGGAGGCGACGACCGAGACGACCGCGGCGGTGGAAGAAGTGGCCGCCGAAGTCGTGCCCGTTATGGACAAAGGCGACGTGTCCTGGATGATGGTTTCCACCATCCTGGTGCTTTTCATGATCCTGCCGGGTCTGGCGCTGTTCTACGGCGGCCTCGTGCGGACCAAGAACATGCTGTCGGTGCTGATGCAGTGCACCCTGATCACCGCTCTGGTCATCGTGATCTGGGTGGTTTACGGCTACTCTTTCGCTTTCGGCGGCTCGACCAACGCCTTCTTCGGCGGTTTTGGCAAGCTGTTCCTGGCCGGCGTGACGCCGGACAGCATGGCGGCCACCTTCTCGGCTGAATATGTGATCCCGGAATTCGTGTTCATCTGCTTCCAGATGACCTTCGCCTGCATCACGCCCGCCCTGATCGTCGGGGCCTTTGCCGAGCGGATCAAGTTCTCGGCCGTGCTGCTGTTCGTGGCGCTGTGGGTGACGATCGTCTATTTCCCGATCGCGCACATGGTCTGGGATGCGAACGGCCTGATCTTCACCGGCGCCCATGCCGGCGGCGTGGCTGCGCTGGACTTTGCCGGCGGCACCGTGGTTCACATCAACGCCGGTATCGCGGCTCTGGCCGGCGCGATCGCCCTTGGCAAGCGCGTGGGCTATGGCAAGGACAACATGGCCCCCCACTCGATGACCCTGACCATGGTCGGCGCTTCGATGCTGTGGGTCGGCTGGTTCGGCTTCAACGCCGGTTCGAACCTAGAATCGAACGGTGGCGCGGCTCTGGCCATGATCAACACCTTCACCGCCACGGCCGGCGCGATCCTGGCCTGGGTGATCGTCGAGGCCCTGCTGCGCGGCAAGGCGTCGATGCTGGGTGCGGCTTCGGGTCTGGTGGCCGGTCTGGTCGCCGTTACCCCGGCGGCCGGTCTGATCGGCCCGGTCGGCGCGATTGCGCTGGGCGCGATTGCCTCGGTGATCTGCTACTACTTCGTGGCCGTCGTGAAGCACAAGCTGGGCTATGATGACAGCCTGGACGTGTTCGGCATCCACGGCGTGGGCGGCATTGTCGGCGCCATCGGCACCGGTGTCTTCGCCTCGTCCTCGCTGGGCGGCATCGGCTTTGCCGAAGGCGTCACCATGGGCGGTCAGGTTTACAGCCAGATCGTCGCGGTCCTGATCACGCTGGTCTATGGCGGCGTGGTGTCCTTCATCCTCTACAAGATCGTCGGCGCCATCACCGGCCTGCGCGTCAAGGAAGAGGAAGAGCGCGAAGGTCTGGACCTGTCCTCGCACGGCGAGCGGGCCTACAACCTCTGATCCCGGAACGGGTGCCCGACCTCCCCGGGTGCCCCGACCAAAGGCCCGCGCGAGCGATCGCGCGGGCCTTTCGCTTTTGGCGCGTCGTCAGGCGGCCAGCGTGATGACTGCCGTTCCCGCCACCGCCAGCGCCGCACCGGCCCAGGCCATGCCGCCCGGCGGCCGGCCGCTCACGAACCAGACCATCGGCAGGATCAGGATGGGCGTGGTGGATGACAGAGTGGTCACGATGCCCACCCCGCCATGGGCCAGCGCCGCCATCAAGAGCGACATGCCAAGAAAAATGCCGGTCAGCGCCGAATAGCCGATCCGCTTCAGCGCCTGATGGTCCGGGCGGGCCGCCGGCCGGGCAAAAGGCAGCGCCAGCAGGGCGACAAAGAACAGCGCCCCCAGACCGGACCGGATGGCCATGGCGGTAAACGGCTCAGCCCCCGCCAGCATGGCCGGCCGCGCCAGCAGGCTGCCCGCCGCCTGCCCCATCGCCGTGACAAGGCCCAGACCAAGCCCCAGCCACAGCCGGCGCCTGTCAGGGCCCGGCCCGTCTTCGGCCCGCGCGGCCAGCGCAACGACGATCCCCGCCAGGATCAGCACCACGCCCGCGCCCTGGGCCGGCGTTACCGTTTCGCCCCGCACCAGATAGCCCAGCGCCAGCGCGAAGGGCGCCGACAGGGTGAAGACCAGCGCGTTCAGCCGCGGCCCAAGGATCTGGATCGTGGCGATATAGGTGGTGGTGGCCAGCATGATCCCGAAGGCCGACGACCCCGCCAGATACAGGAACCCCGCCCCGTCGATGCTGCGCCAGCCGCCCAGCGCAACCGAGGCCGCCGCCGTCATGACAAAGGCCAGCCCCATCTGCCAGCGCGCCAGTTGCAGTGGCCCGGCCCGCCCGGTGACCGAGGCGATCTGCATCGCGGAAAGGGCAAAGCTGGCCGCCGCCGCCAGCGACAGCACGACGGCCAGCATGATGCTTACCCGGCGACCTTGGCGATGGCCGCGGCCAGAATCGGCACGGTCCGCGCGTTCAGCCCGGCGATGTTGATGCGGCTGTCACCCACCATGTAGATGCCGGCCTCTTCCCGCAGGCGGTTCACCTGATCTTCGCTCAGCCCCAGCCGGCTGAACATGCCGCGGTGGCGCGCGACAAAGTCGAACCGGTCCGAGTTGGTGGCCTTGCGCAGCTCATCCGCCAGCTGCTTGCGCAGCGACAGCATGTTCTGGCGCACTTCTTCCAGTTCGGCTTTCCAGTCGGCCGTCAGCGCCTGATCCTCAAGGATCATCGTCACCAGACGCGCACCATGGTCAGGCGGGAAGCTGTAGTTCTGGCGGTTGAGGAAGGCGAGATTGCCCTGCACCACCGCCTTGCGCCCCGCGTCGCCCAGCGCAATCAGGACGCCGGTGCGTTCACGGTAGATGCCGAAGTTCTTGGAACAGGAGGCGGCGATCAGCACCTCGGGGAAGCTGTCCGCGATCAGGCGGGTGGCGAAGGCGTCTTCCTCAAGCCCGTCGCCAAAGCCCTGATAGGCCAGATCGACCAGCGGCACGGCGCCACGGCCTTTCAGAACCTGAACGATCTGGCGCCACTGGTCGGCGGTGGGGTTGGCGCCCGTGGGGTTGTGGCAGCAGCCATGCAGCAGCACCACATCGCCCGGCGCCACGCGGCCAAGGTCTTCGGTCAGGCCGGCAAAATCAACCTCACCCGTCGCGGCGTCGAAATAGCGGTACTCGGCCATCTTCATGCCAAGGTAGCGGATGATCGAGGGGTGGTTCGGCCAGGTGGGGTTGGAAAGCCAGACCGTCGCCCCAGGGCTGGCCAGCCGGATCAGTTCCAGCGCCTGCCGGATCGCGCCGGTGCCGCCCGGCGTCGCCACCGAAGCGGCGCGGTCGGCATGCGTCCCGCCCAGGATCATCCCCACCATTGCCGCGTTGAAGGCGGGCTCACCGGCAAGGCCGGTGTAGGTCTTGGTCTTTTCGGTTTCCCACAGGGTCTTTTCCGCAGACTTGACCGCGCGCATCACCGGGGTCAGGCCGGTCGCGTCCTTGTAGACGCCGACGCCAAGGTCGATCTTGCCGTCACGCGGGTCGTCGCGGAACATGGCGATCAGTTGCAGAATCTTGTCCTGCGGCTGCGGTTTCAGGCTTTCAAGCATCTCTCATCCCTTTTCGACGGCAAGGTCGTCGTACATGCCCCATTCCGCCCAAGAGCCGTCATAAAGCGAATGGTTGCGGTGGCCGATGCGCTCCAGCGCCAGCGACAGGACCGCCGCCGTCACGCCCGACCCGCAAGAGGTGATGACCGGCTTCGACAGATCGACGCCCGCGGCCTGAAACACCGCGCGCAGTTCGGCAACCGGCTTCATCGTGCCGTCGCCGTTCAGCATGGTGGCGAAGGGCACGTTGCGCGCGCCCGGTATATGGCCCGAGCGCAGGCCGGGCCGGGGTTCGGCCACCTCGCCGCGGAACCGTGCGGCGGACCGGGCATCGACGATTTCGGCCTCGCCCAGCTTGGCGGCATGGGCGACCTGCGTCACATCTTTCACCAGATGGTGCTGCCGGCTGACGGTCATATGCCGGTCGCGCACCACGGGGGGCATGTCTTCGGTGTCGCGCCCCTCGGCCTTCCACTTGGGGAAGCCACCGTCCAGCACGGCGACATCGGTCTTGCCCATCAGGCGGAACAGCCACCAGACCCGCGCCGCCGAAAACAGGCCCGCACCGTCATAGACCACCACCTGATGCCCGTCGCCCACGCCCATCGCCCGCATCCGCGCGATGAACTTTTCGGGCGGCGGCGCCATATGCGGCAGGTTCGACCGCAGGTCGGAAATCTCGTCAATGTCGAAGAACCGAGCGCCCGGGATATGCGCTGCCTGATATTCGGCCTTCGCATCGCGGCCGGCGTCGGGCAGATACCAGCTGGCATCCAGCACCCGCAGATCGGGGTCTTTCAGGTGGGCCTGAAGCCAGTCGGTCGAGACAAGGGTTTTCGGATCGTCGGGAGCTTGGGCCATGGTCCTCTCCGGGCGGTTTCGCCCGAACCCCTAAACCCGCATCCGGCCTTAGACAAGGTGGCGCAGGCAGGCAGCGGCCCGCCTGCGCGGAATTCTCAGCGTTTGGCCATCAGGTTCTTCAGGATGCCGACGACGACCATCAGCACACCACCGCCCGCACCGCCCGACAGGACCGACTGCACGATGCCGGCAAGATCGGTGCCGCCCGCGGCCCCGCCCGTGCCCAGCGCGGCCAGAATCTGGCCGCCCAGCCCGCCGCCGACGATCCCGGCGATCGAGTTGCCCAGCGTGCCGAGGCTCTGGTTTTTCAGCAGCGCGCCGGCCGCGTTGCCGCCGATGGCGCCCGCGATCAGCTGAATGACAAGTTCCATGGTCTTCCCCTCTGTTCCGGCGCGTCTTGCGCCTTGGGGGATGGATGACAGATCGCCCCGTCAGAAATCAGGGGAAAAGCCGGGCTTTGGTCACCCTGCGGTGGCCTAGCCGCCCTGTTTCAGCAGCCGCGCCTTCTGGCGGTCCCAGTCGCGCTTGGCGCTGGTTTCGCGCTTGTCGGCCAGCTTCTTGCCCTTGGCGACGCCCAGCTTCAGCTTCACGATGCCACGGTCGTTGAAATACATTCGGATCGGCACGATGGTCATGCCTTCGCGCGCGGTGGCCGACCATAGCCGCGCCAGTTCGCGGCGCGAGACCAGAAGCTTGCGCTTGCGGCGTTCCTCATGGCCCCAGGTCTTGGCCTGCAGATAGGGCGCGATATAGCCGTTGATCAGCCACAACTCGCCATCTTCAACCGAGGCATAGCTTTCGCCGATGTTGGCGCCGCCCTGCCGCAGCGATTTCACCTCGGACCCCAGCAGCATGATGCCAGCCTCAAGATCGCTTTCGATGTGATAATCGAAACGCGCCCGCCGGTTTTCGGCGATCAGCTTGGAATTGGGGTCGGATTTCTGGACCATGATCCCTGCCAGATAGGCGACGGGCGCGCGCGAGTCCAGTGGCGGTCAGGTCTTGCGCGGCGTCCGCCCGCCGGCAAGCGCCAGAAGCCCGCAGCCCACGACCAGCGCGCTGCCCAGCAGCGTCAGGCCGTCGGGCCGCTCGCCAAAGACCAGAACGCCAAGGATCATGGCAAAGACCAGCCGGGTATAGCGAAAGGGGGTCACGGCCGAAACCGCGCCGGTGCGCATGGCGACCGTCAGCGCGCCATATCCGGCGATGCCAAAGACCGCCGCCCCGGCGATCAGCCCCGCCGTCCGCAGGTCGGGCAGGGCCGCCCCGCCGCTGACCGCCAGAATGATGGCCCCGGCGATACCCAGCATGGCAAAGCCCGCGACGCCCAGCTGCGCATTCGACAGCGCGGTGGGCGCGGCGCGGGTGGCAAGGTCGCGACCCGAAAAGCCCAGCATCCCCGCCACGGCCAGAAGCGACAGCATGCTGAACCCCTCGACCCCCGGGCGCAGAATGATCAGCACGCCGATGAACCCCACCACCACGGCGGCCCAGCGGGCGCGGCTGACCGGCTCGGCAAACAGCACTGCCGCGCCAAGCACCACGACAAGCGGAGAGGCCTGCAGGATCGCCGAAGTGGCCGTCAGCGGCGTCAGCGCGATGGCCAGCGCATAGAACAGCCGCCCCGCCACCTCGAAGCCCGAGCGCAGGGCCATCGTGCCCGACAGCGCCGCGCGCGGAACCGGCGGCTGGCCGGCGCGCAGCGCCATGGCGCCGAAGAACGCCACACCCGCCACGGCCATGCAAAGGATGACCTCGCCCACCGGCACAACCCGGGCTGCGGCCTTGATAAGGGCATCCTCGACGGCGAAACCCGCCATCGAAAGCACCATGAAGACGGCGCCGCGCAGATTGGGGGCCATGAGAACCGGATACCTTCCGCAAGCCGGACACCGCACAGGGGCGGCGCCCGGACCGCCTTCGCCTCAGATCAGGCCGGCGTGGGCCATGGCGGCGCGCAGCCGCTCTTTCGTGCCGTCGGTCAGGCCGACCAGCGGCAGCCGCACCTCGTCCGAGCAAAGACCCAATACGGACATCGCATATTTCGCGCCCACCAGACCCGGCTCGATGAAGATGGCTTCATGCAGCGGCATCAGCCGGTCCTGATACTCCAGCGCCTTGGCATAGTCTCCGCGCAGCGTGGCTTCCTGGAACTCGGCACAAAGCCGCGGCGCCACGTTGGCGGTAACCGAGATGCAGCCCACCCCGCCATGGGCGTTGAAGGCCAGCGCCGTGGCATCCTCGCCCGAAAGCTGGATGAAATCCTTGCCGCAGGTGATGCGTTGCTGCGAGGGGCGGGCCAAGTTAGCCGTGGCATCCTTGACGCCGACAATGCGCGGCAGCTTGGCCAGTTCGCCCATGGTGGCCGGCAGCATGTCCACCACCGAACGGGCGGGGATGTTGTAGATGATGATCGGCAGGTTCGCCGCATCATGGATCGCGGTGAAATGGGCGATCAGCCCGGCCTGCGTCGGCCGGTTGTAATAGGGTGTCACCACCAGCGCGCCATCGGCGCCGACGGCTTCGGCATGGCGGATCAGGCCGATCCCCTCGGCCGTCGAGTTCGACCCGGCGCCGGCGATCACCGGAATGCGGCCGGCAGCGGCCTTGACCACCGCCTCGATCACCGCGCCATGTTCGTCATGGGTCAGCGTCGGGCTTTCGCCCGTCGTGCCCACCGGGACCAGACCGTGGCTGCCCTGTTCGACATGCCAGTCCACCAGTTTCTTCAGCGTGTCGAAGTCCACTGCGCCGTTCTTGAACGGCGTGACCAGAGCGGGGAGGGATCCCTTGAACATGACACGCTTCTCCTTGGGGTGGGGCGACGACTCGCCAGTGAAAACGCGCCCTGATTAGCCGCGCAGTGCCCATTTGCCAAGCATGGGCATTCCGCCGCCGCAGGGCCCACGGCTCGCGCCCTTGTGGGTTGTGGCGGCGCGGGGGCTTTGGCAGGATCGCGCCATGAGCAGGACAATAACAATCATCAGGTCCGCCCTTCTGTGCCTTGGCCTTCTGGCCGCCCCCGCCGCCCTGACCTTGCCGGCTGCCGCCGATGAGGTGCAGTCGCTGCGCGAGGGGTTGCGCGCGGCCGGGGCAAAGGACTGGCCGGCCGCCCTGACCGCCGCACAGGGTGCGGGCGCCGTGGGCGGCGATATCATCCTTTGGCAATGGCTGCGCGCCGGTGAAGGCCGGCTGGGCGATTATGAAGGCTTTCTGGCCCGGCGCCCCGACTGGCCCGGCCTGCCCTTCCTGAAGGAAAAGGGTGAAGAGGCCGCCGCGCGCTCAACCGATCCGGCCCGCGTGATCGCCTATTTCGGCAAGGACAGGCCCCGCACCGGCGAAGGCGCCGTGGCGCTGGTGCGCGCGCTGATGGCCGCCGGCCGCCCGGCCGAGGCCGAACAGGCCGCCTTCGACGCCTGGGTGAAGCTTGAGTTCCGGCCCGAAGACGAAGCGGCCATGCTGGCGATGCAGGGGCCGGCGCTGTCGGTTGCGCATGAGGCGCGGCTGGACAACCTGCTGTGGGAAGGCGGCCGCGCCGATGAGGCCCGCCGCATCCTGCCCCTGTTGCCCGATGCCGCGCGCAAGCTGGCCGAGGCGCGGCTGGCGCTGGAACAGGACCGCGAGGGCGTGACGGCGCTGATCGAGGCGGTGCCGGCCAGCCTGCAGAGCGATCCGGGTCTGGCCTATGACCGCTTCACCTGGCGCATGCGGCGTGACCGCTATGCCGATGCCGCCGCGCTGATCCTGGAACGCTCCGACAGCGCCGCCCATCTGGGCCGGCCCGAAGCCTGGGCCGACCGCCGGGCGCTGCTGGCGCGGCGGATGATGCGCGATGGTGAGTTGCGCACCGCCTACCGCATTGCCGCCAACCACCACCTGAAACCCGGCAGCGCCTATGCCGATCTTGAGTTTCTGGCGGGTTTCATCGCGCTGCGGAAACTGGGCGACCCGGCGACGGCGCTGACCCATTTCGACCGGCTGAAAGGCGCCGTGGCAACGCCGATCAGCGTATCACGCGCCGAATACTGGCGCGGCCGCGCGCTGGAAGCAAAGGGCGACCCTGCGGCGGCAAAGGCGGCCTATCAGGCGGCCGCGCGGCATCAGACGGCCTATTACGGCATGCTCGCCGCCGAAAAGCTGGGACTGTCGCTCGATGCGGGCCTTGTTGCCGCCGGCAGCCCCGGCCCCGGCTGGCGCGAGGCGCGCTTTGCCGGGTCGTCGGTTCTGTCTGCCGCGCGGATGCTGGCCGAAGCCGGCGACCGCACGCTTTCAAAGCGGTTCTTCCTGCATCTGGCCGAAAGCCTGAACGATCAGGAACTGGGTCATCTGGCGGATCTCGCCCTGCGCATGGATGAACCGCATATCGCCCTTCTGGTCGCCAAGGCTGCGGCCGAGCGCGGGCTGATCCTGCCGCGCGCCTATTACCCGGTGCCGGCGATGGTCGATGGCGACCTGCCGGTCAGCCGGGCGCTGGCCCTGGCGATTGCCCGCCGGGAAAGCGAGTTTGATCCGGCCGCCGTCAGCCCCGCCGGCGCGCGCGGCCTGATGCAGGTCCTGCCCGAAACCGCCGGGCGCATGGCCAAGGGGCTGGGGCTGGACCATTCGACGGGCAAGCTGACCGCCGATCCGGGCTATAACGTCGCCGTCGGCACCGCCTATCTGCGACAGATGCTGGATGAGTTCGGCCCCTCGGTCGCGCTGATCGCGTCGGGCTACAACGCCGGCCCCGGGCGGCCGCGCAACTGGATCGGCCAGTTCGGCGATCCGCGCCAGCCGGGCGTCGATGTGGTGGACTGGGTCGAGACCATCCCCTTCGCCGAAACCCGGACCTATGTGATGCGGGTGGTCGAAGGCGTGGTGATCTACCGCCAGCGGCTGAAAGGCGCCGCCGGCCCGGTGCGGATTACCGCCGAACTGAAGGGTAACTGAGGGCGGCGGGGCGTCAGCCCCGCGCCCGCACCCTTTGCCGCCACAGCGTGAACAGCCCGGCCGCCACCACCAGAACCGCGCCTAGCGCCACGTTCTGACGCAACACCTCGTTGAACAACACGATTGCCAGCACCGAAGACCAGACCAGCTGCAGATAGGCAAAGGGCTGCACCGCGCTGGCCTCGGCCACGTCAAGCGACTTGATCAGCAGCCAGTGGCCCACCATCGCCGTGCAGCACAGCGCGGCCATCCACACCCAGTCGGCGCCCGACATCACCTGCCAGTGCCACAGCCCCAGAGGCGTGATCGCCACCGCGCCCACAACCCCCGTCCAGAAGAAGCTGACCGATGCCGCATCGGCCCGGGCGACATAGCGCGTCAAAAGCCCGTAAAGCGCGAACATCAGCGCCGCGCTGAGCGGCAGCAGCGCCCAGGGCGAAAACACCCCGACACCGGGCTGCAGGATGATCAGCACGCCGACAAAGCCGATGCCCACGGCGGCCCAGCGCCGCCAGCCCACCTTCTCGCCCAACACCGGGCCGGAAAGGGCGGCCACCAGCAGCGGGTATGAGGTAAAGACGGCATGGGTTTCGATCAGCCCCAGCTTGACGAAAGCCACCACCATCACGCAGACCTCAGCGACCAGCAGCAGCCCCCGCAGCACCTGAAGCAGTGGAAACCGGGTATGAACCGCGGCCCGCAGCCCGCCCGGCGCGCGCGCCGCCAGAACCGTCACGAAGACCGCAAAAGCCCAGTAGCGGATCATCACCACCATGGTGACGTCATAGGCCTCGGCCAGATGGCGCGACAGCACGTCCTGGACCGAAAAGACGATCGTTGCCGCCACCATCAGGATGACGCCCAGCCGGGTGTTCTGTTCAGCCATGGGCCGGCTTCCTTTCCCGCATCAGCGCAAAAAGCCCCGCCCCGACCACGACCGCCGTGCCAAGGACCACCTCGGGCGCCAGCCGTTCGCCATAAATGACGATCCCGATGACCGAGACGAAGACGATCTGAAGATAGGCAAAGGGCTGCACCGCGCTGGCCTCGGCCGCCTCATAGGTCTTCAACATCAGCCAGTTCGAGATCACCGAGACGGCGGCGTAAAGCAGCACGAACAGCCAGTCCAGCGGCCGGATCGGCTCCCAGTTGGGCAGGCCGATGGCGGTGATCAGCACGGCGCCCAGCACGGCGGGCCAGAAGAACACCGGAAAGTTCGGCTCATCCCGCGCGGTCAGCCGGGTCAAGACGGTGTAGACGGCGAAAAGCAGGGCCGAGGCCAAGGGCAACAGCGCGGGCCAG
The DNA here is from genome assembly GCA_014859945.1 of Paracoccaceae bacterium. GTDB lineage: Bacteria > Pseudomonadota > Alphaproteobacteria > Rhodobacterales > Rhodobacteraceae > Fuscibacter. The sequence continues at coordinate 11,297 of JACZKR010000038.1, forward strand.
CTGAATACGCCGGCGCCGGGCCGCAGGATGATCAGCACCCCCAGCATCCCCGCCCCCACCGCGACCAGCCGTCCCAGGCTGATCCGCTCGCCCAGCATCGGGCCGGACAAGGCCACGACCAGCAGCGGGCAGACCGCAAAGACCGCATGGCTTTCAATCAGCCCGATCAGCGTGTAGCCCCAGACGATGACGGCGATTTCCCCCACCAGCAGCACCGCGCGCAGCGCATGCAGCGGCAGGCGGCGGGTGGCAACGGCGGCGCGCAGCCCCTCGGGCCGGCGCAGGGCCAGCGCCATCACGAAGGCTGCGAAAACCCAGTAGCGCAGCATCACGATCATCGGCGTGTTGTAGGTTTCCGCCAGGTGGCGCGAAAAGCCGTCCTGACAGGCAAAGGCAAAGACCGTGGCGATCATCAGGGCGATGCCCCGGCGGTTCGACCCGCTCATGCCAGCCACCCCGCCGTCATGTGCCGCTTGCGGCCATGGCCCGGCCGGCGTTCGACCGCAAAACCGGCGGCACTCAGCGCACGGCGGACATGGCCCGCCGCGGTATAGGTGGCGAAGGTGCCGCCCGGGGCGGTGTGGCACGCGACCTCGGCCATCAGATCGTCACCCCAAAGCTCGGGGTTCTTGGCCGGGGAAAATCCGTCCAGAAACCACGCATCCGCCCGGCCCGGCCAGCCGGCCAGCATCTGCCGCGCATCGCCGACAATGACCTCTGCCGCGATGCCGGGCAGGGTCAGCCGCCGCGCCCCGGTCTGCCACTGATCCAGCAGGGGCCCCGCCACGGCCCGCGCCTCGGGGAAATGGTCCAGCGCACGGGCCATCTCATCGGCGGTCAGGGGATAGGCCTCAAAACTGGTGTAATGCACCGTGATCCCCGGCGGCATTGCCAGAAGCAGCGCCAGCAGGTTCAGCCCCGTGCCAAAGCCCAGTTCGGCGATGTGAAACCCGTCGCGCAGGCGCCCGGGCAGGCCGTTGCCGACCAGAAAGACATGCCGCGTCTCGGCCAGACCGTCGTTCAGCGAGAAATACGGATCGTCAAAGCGGCGCGATACCGGAATGACGCCTTCGCGCCAGTCGAGGCCCCCGCCCTGTTCGCCGCCCGTCATTTCGCCTATCCCTGTCCGCGCGGCGGACCATGGGCAAGGCGGCGGGGAATGGCAAGGGTTGATCTGACGGTGCGGGGCGGCGGGGTTTTCGGCCTGACGATCGCCTTCGAAGCCGCAAGGCGCGGCGCCCGCGTCCGCCTCATCGAAGCGCTCCGGCTCGGCGCCGGCGCCTCGGGCGGACTGGTGGGCGCGCTGTCGCCGCATGTGCCGGAAAACTGGAACCCCAAGAAGCAGTTCCAGCTGGAAAGCCTGCTGATGGCGGGGGATTTCTGGGCGGCGGTCAGCGCGGCATCTGGCCTGCCCACGGGTTTCGCCCGGGTGGGGCGCCTGCAACCCCTTGCCGATGCCCGGGCGGTTGACCTTTCCCACCAGCGCGCCGGGGGGGCGGCGCAGTTGTGGCAGGGCCGCGCCGTCTGGCAGGTGGTGGCAGCCACGGGCACCGCCTGGGAACCCGCCAGCCCCACCGGCCTTCTGGTGCATGACACGCTGTCGGCCCGGCTGCATCCGCGCATGGCCGGCGCCGCGCTGACCGCCGCCATCCGGGCGCTGGGGGGTGAGGTGATCACGGGCGACGCGCCCGACGAAGGCGCGGTTGTCTGGGCGACCGGGGCGGCCGGGCTGGCGGCGCTGTCGCAATCCCTTGGCCGCAAGGCGGGCGACGGGGTAAAAGGTCAGGCCGCGCTGCTGCGCCATGACGCGCGCGATGCCCCGCAGCTTTACATCGGCAGCCAGCACATCGTGCCCCATGCCGACGGCACCGTTGCCATCGGATCGACCAGCGAGACCACATGGACCGACCCCGAGACCACCGACAGCCAGCTTGACGACCTGATCGGCAAGGCCCGCGCCGCCCTGCCCTGCCTGCGTGATGCCCCGGTGCTGGAACGCTGGGCCGGCATCCGGCCCCGGGCGGCGTCAAAGGCACCGCTGCTGGATGCCTGGCCGGGCCGGCCGGGGCATTTCATTGCCAACGGCGGCTTCAAGACCGGCTTCGGCATGGCGCCAAAGGTGGCGCAGGTGATGGCCGATCTGGTGCTGGAGGGGCGGGACGGCATTCCGGCAGGGTTCCGGCTCTGACCCTTTCATCTGTCCCCAAATATCCTCTGGGGGTCCGGGGGGCGAAGCGCCCCCGGCTTGCGCCGTATCAGCCCTCGCGGTCGCGGCCCCAGTCGGCGCCCTGCATCTCACGCAACCGGCTGGCGGTGCGTTCGAATTCGAAACTGCCCTCGCCTTCGATGTAAAGCCGCTCCGGTTCATCCGCGGCCGAGCAGATCAGCCGCACCTTCGCCTCATAAAGCGCGTCGATCAGGGTGACGAAGCGCTTTGCCTCATTGAAGTTTGAGGATGAGAGCTGCGGGATTTCCTCAAGGATCAGCACCCGCACCGCCTGCGCGATGGCCAGAAAGTCGGCCGGACCCAGAGGTTTGGCGCACAAGTCCCAGAAACTGGCGCGGCCGGTGCCATTGGCAAAGCGCGGCAGTTCCACCTCGCGCCCATTGACCGGCAGGCGCAACGGCTCGCCCTGCGCGCCGCCGGTCAGGTCGGACCAGATTTCCTGAATCCTGCCGCGCGCGCTGCCGGCGGGGTGGAAATAGACCTGCGCGCCCTGCAGCCGGTGCTGGCGGTAATCGGTCGGGCTTTCCAGTTCCGTCACCAGCATCCGGTCGCGCAGCATGTCGATGAAGGGCAGGAACAGCGCCCGGTTCAGCCCGTTCTTGTAAAGCTCTTCCGGTGGGCGGTTCGAGGTGGTGACGATCACCACCCCCGCCGCCATCAGCTTGTCGAACAGCCGCCCGACGATCATCGCATCGGTGATGTCGGTGATCTGCATTTCGTCAAAGGCCAGCAGCCGCACCTCGCGCCCGACCTTGTCGGCGACCGGGGCCAGCGCGTCCTCGACCCCGGTCTTGCGGGCCTCGTGCATGCCGCGGTGGATTTCCTGCATGAAGGCATGGAAATGCACGCGGCGCTTCTGGGTGATGGCGGTCGCCTCGCAGAAGAGGTCCATCAGCATCGATTTGCCGCGCCCGACGCCGCCCCACAGATACAGCCCCTTCGGCGGGGTGACCGGGCGGGCGAACAGCCCGGCAAACAGGCCGACCCGGCGGTTCGCATTGGCCTCAAGCCAGACGCGCAGGTCTTCCAGCACGGGCAGCACGGCGTGCTGGGCCGGATCGGCCCGGAAGGCGCCCGCTGCCACGCGGGATTCATAGATCTCGGTCAGCGTCATTCGCATGCCATCGCATACCGCAATTCCTGCCCCGGGTGAAGCAGCCCATGTTGCTGCAAATCCGCGATATGGTCGCAATACCCCCCGGGGCACACTTTGGAATTGCATGTGCAGCAGGGCTTTCATAGCTTGCAACCAATTGTATTCAACCTGCCACACGACAGGGGCCATTATCATGACTGCATCGATCCTTCCGACGACCGGGCTGCGCCAGGTCGGTATCCGTCAGCGCAGCCTGCGCCGGCATTGCCGCCTGGGGCGTGCGACAGAACTGGTTTTCGTTCTGGCAACCGGCCTGACGCTGACAATCTCTGCCGGGGCGACGCAGGCACAGACCTGGGATGGCGACACCGACGGCGATTTCATCACCGATACCAACTGGGATACCGATGTGGCCCCTGTGGCGGGCGGCGCGGTGGTGCTGGACACGGCGGCAGGCAACCAGCCGACGCTGGCCGCAGGTGACGCGACGACGGTCGATACCGTTGCGGTCAGCGCCGGCACGCTGACCATCGCCGGCACCCTGACCGCGACTTCGGGCGTTGCCACCACCGGCGGCACGCTTGATATCGTTTCGGGCGGCGAAATCGCCGGCAACGTCAGCATCGGCGGCCTTGGCGGTTCGAACGCCGGGGCGATTTCGGGCGATCTCGAAGTCACGGCCGGCACCTTTGGCAGTACCGGAACCGTCAGCGGATCGACGACCGTTTCGGGCGGCACGCTGAACGTCACCGGGGCGGGCACGCTGGCCTCGACCGTGATCGGCGTCTCGGGCGGTACGCTTTCGACTGATAGCGGCGCGCTGGCGGCCGGCGCGGCGGTCACGGTTTCGGGCACCGGAACCCTGGATATCGGCGGCGCGGAAACCATCACCTCGGTCAGCCAGACCGGCGGCACCATCGAAGGCGCCGGCACGGTGACCGTGACGGGCACCTTCGGGCAGAGCGGCGGCGACATGGCCGGCACCCTGAACGCGGCCGGCGCCAAGACGCTGGATGGCGGCACCATCTCGGGCGCGCTGGGCGGCGCGGGCACAACGACAGTGCAGACCGGCACGACGACGCTGACCGGAACGATCGGGGGCGGCACTGTCACGGTCAGCTCGGGCACGCTTGCGGTGGATGGCGGGAATGTCCTCCCGATCCTCAACGTCGAGGGCGGCACACTGCTTGGCACGTCGGACACCACGCTCACGAGCAGCCAGATCGGCAGCGTTTCCAACACGACCAACACCTTCGCTGCGGCCGACGGGACCACGCTGACCCTTTCGACCAATTTCTTCCGCTTCGACGTGGATTCGACCACGGTCATCGGCTCGGCGACCGAGACGGGCACGGTCATCATCAATCCGGTCACCGGCATGGCAATCGGAAACAACGGGGACGTGAGGATTGCGGGCGGCACGCTGAAATTTGCAACCCCGGGCACAATCATCAGCAACAGTATCCTGACCAATGGCAACGGGGTCTTGATCGACCGGGACATCACCGTCGATTCCGGTGCGACGATTGATGTCACGGGCCACAGCGTCGCCATTTCGAACCTGGGCGGCGCCGGAACCGTGACGAACAGCGTGGCGACCGATGTGACGCTGACGCTGGAAAGCAACAGCGACAGCACTTTCTCGGGCGTGATCGAGGATGGAGCGGCCGTCACCTCGGTGACCAAGACGCTGGGCAGCACCCTGACGCTGTCGGGCACCAATACCTATACCGGAACCACGACGGTTTCGGGCGGCACGCTGGCCCTGTCGGGCGGGTCGGCCATTGCCGACAGCGGCGCGGTCGTGGTGAATTCGGGCGCGACGCTGGATGTGAACACGGCCGAAACCATCGGTAGCCTTGCGGGTGCGGGCAACGTGACGCTGGACGCCACGCTGACCACCGGCGGCGACAACACGTCGACCACCTATTCGGGCGTGGCCTCGGGCAACGGCGGGCTGATCAAGGTGGGCACCGGCACCATGACGCTGGCGGGTGCCAACACCTACACCGGAACCACCACGGTTTCGGGGGGCACTCTGGAAATCTCCAGCACCGGCAGCATCGCCGGCAATGTCTCGGTCGGTTCGGGCACGCTGCGCATCGGCCATTCTGACGCGATCGGCGGCACCATCACCACCACCGGGTCGGTGATCAGCTATGCCAACGGCGTTAACGAAGCTTCGGCGGTTGTCGTCGCCTCGAACACCACGCAGCTTTCGGTCGATACCGGCGACAGCGCCACCCAGTCGGGCGTGATCAGCCAGACCGGCGGCGCCCGCCCGATTGAAAAGATCGGCGGCGGCACGCTGGAACTGGCGGCGGCCAATACCTACACCGGCACGACCACCGTGACCGGCGGCGTGCTGAACGTGACGGGCTCCATCGCCTCGACCGTGGTGAATGTGGGCACCGGCGCCGGCCTGCAGGTAGACGGGGCATCGCTGCTGAACTCGGCCGCGGTCACGCTGTCGGGCACCGGCAACCTGACGCTGACGGGGTCGGAAACCATCGGCTCGCTGGCCTCGGCCTCGGCCACTTCGACGGTGACGCTGGGGGCGAATACCCTGACCACCGGCGATGCCGGCAACGATACCTTCGCCGGCGTCATCAGCGGCACCGGCGGCCTGACCAAGCAGGGCGCCGGCACCTTTACCCTGACGAATGCCAACACCTATGGCGGCACGACGACCGTCAGCAACGGCACGCTTGCGCTGTCGGGTTCGGGCGCAGTGGCCTCGACCACGGTCAGCATCGGCGGGGCCGGCACGCTGACCGACGACGGCGACGCACTGGCCGATACGGCCGCGGTGACCAACGCCGGCACCTTCACCCTGACCGGCAACGACCGGATCGGCAGCCTGAACAACACCGGCGGCGTGACCAACCTGAACAACAACTCGGTGCTGACCCTGTCGAACGGCACCTCGACGCTGGGCGGCACGATCACCGGCAACGGCGGGCTGACCATCGTCAGCAGCACCGCGAATGCGGGCGTCGCGCTGACCTATACCGGCCAGACCACCGTGAACAACGGCGGCACGCTGAACCTTGCGGGCAACGGTGCCATCGCCTCGACCGTGGTGGATATCAACACCGGCGGCACGCTGACCAATGACGGCAACGGTCTGGTTGATACGGCGGCCGTGTCGAACAGCGGCACCTTCACGCTGACCGGCAACGACACCATCGGCAACCTCGACAACACCGGCGGCGTCACCAACCTGAACAACAACGCGGTGCTGACGCTGTCGACCGGCACCTCGACCCTGGGCGGCAGCATCACCGGCAACGGCGGTCTGACGATCACCGGCGGCACGGCGAATGCCGGCGTGGCCCATACCTACACCGGCCCGACCAATGTGTCGGGCGGCGCGCTGAACCTGCAGGGCAACGGCGCCATCGCCTCGACCGCGGTGAACGTGACCGGCAACGGCTCGCTGACCACGGACGGCGGCGGTCTGGCGGCCGGCGCCACGGTGCTGGTGGACGACACCGGCGTTCTGGCGGTCAACGGGGCCGAGACCATCACCACGCTGACCCAGCAGGGCGGCTTCGTGAACGGGACCGGCACGCTGAACACCACCGCCTTCGACCAGAGCGGCGGCGGCGTGGTCAGCGGCACGGTCACGGTGAACACCGCGACCTTCACGCAGAACAACGGCACGATCTCGGCCGGAACCACGGTCAACCAGACCACCAGCGCGACGCTGTCGGGCGGCTCGATCGTGGGCGTGCTGGGTGGCAACGGCGCGGTGACGGTGCAGACCGGCACCACCACCCTGACCGGCTCGATCACCTCGACCAATGTCACCGTGGCCTCGGGCGAGCTGAGCATCGACGGCGGAGCGGGCCTTGCGGCCAATGCCGACCTGACGGTGAACGGCGGTCTGGTGGATGTGAACATCGCCGAGACCATCGCCACGCTGAACGGCACGGGCGGTTCGGTGGACATCGGCAGCGGCAACAGCCTGACGGTGGGCGAAGCCACCGGCGACACCGCGACCTATGCCGGCAACGTCTCGGGCGCGGGCGATCTGAACAAGACCGGCACCAACACCCAGGTTCTGAGCGGCACCAACGCCCTGACCGGCGATGTCAACGTGACCGGCGGCACGCTGCGCGTGACCGGCACGATTGCCTCGCTCGATCTGGAAACCGCGGCAGGCGGCACGCTGGAAACCGACGGCGGCGCGCTCGAGGACGAAGCCATCGTCACCAACGCCGGCACCTTCCGCATCACTGCCGGAACCGAGACCATCTCGGCCGTCAACGGCGCCGGCGGGATTGAGCTGAACACCGGGTCGCTGACGCTGGCGGGCGCCACCTCGACCATTTCGGGCGTGGTGTCGGGCACCGGCACGCTGACCATCAACGACGCGGCCGACGGCGATGCCAGCGATGGCACCACCGCCGTCCTCAGCGCCGACAGCTCGGGCTTTGCGGGCACGACCGAAGTGACCGACGGCACGCTGCGCGTGACCTCGACCGGCGAACTGGGCGGGGCAGTCAACGTCGCCACCGAAGGGCTTGTCGAACTTCAGGGCGGCACGCTGAACGGCAACCTGACCAACACCGGCGGCGAGGTTGAGGCCGAAGGCACCATCGAAGGCAACGTCACCAACAACAATGTCGGTGCGGGCGGCGGCAACGATGAAGGCATGTTCACCCTGACGGGTAATCTGGCCTTCACCGGCACCCAAAGCTTCACCAACGCCGGCACGGTGGATATCACGTCCGGCGCGATGACGGGTCTTCTCAGCTACACCAACCAGAACGGCGGCCTGACGACCATTGCCGACCAGCTGCAGGCGACCACCGTCACCAACGATGCCGGCGGCACAATCGACCTGACGGGCGAGATTGACGGTTCGCTGACGAACAACGGCACGTTGCAGGTGACCGGTTCGGCGGCGAACATCACCGGCGATCTGAACAACGGCGGTACTGTCGATCTGGGCAACAACGCCTATGGCGACATCCTGAACATCGGCGGCGGGGCCACCGGCGCAGGCACCTATGTGCTTGACCTGAACCTGTCGAACGGCGCTACCGACCAGATCCTTGCGACCAATGCGGACGCTACGACGATCAACCTGCAGCTGGACGTTGACGGCTACGGCTTTACGGGCTTGCCGGTGCTGCTGTTCAATGGTGCGCAGGCCGGGGCAGCGGTCAGCGACGGCGGCACGCTGGCCAGCATCGGCGGCGCCATCAACTATGGCCTGCAGCAGGACGGCAGCGGCGTCTACCTGATCTCGGCGCTGGATGCCGGCATCGGTGGCGTGGCGGCCAGCGCTGCGCTGACCCAGTCGCTGATCGGCACGATCGTCAACCGTCCGACCAGCCCCTTCGTCTCGGGTCTGGCGGCCGAGGAAACCTGTTCGCACGGCGGCTACTTCCGCGCCACGGGCGGTCAGGCCAGCGTTGCAGGATCGTCCGAGGCATACGGCATCACCACCCCCACGACACTGGAATCGACCTTCTGGGGCGTGCAGGGCGGTTATGACTTCGGCTGCTTCGACGGCCGGTTCTTCAATGGCTGGGATGGCGCCTTCGGCGTGATGGCGGGCTACAACGCCGGCAGCACCGATCAGCTGCTGTTCTCGGACCTCAGCAACCCGACGGTGACCACAGGGATGTTGGGCACCGAGTTCACGCAGAACTACATCGGCCTCTATCTGGCCGGCGGCAAGGACCGCATCTCGGCCGACCTGCAGCTGCGCTATGACGACACCAGCTTTGACCTCAGCGAAACCACGCTGTCGGGCGGGCCGGTGGGTCTGGACGGCGCAAGCTACTCGACCAAGTCCACCACGCTGGGCACGCGCCTGAACTACCGGATGGACGTGAACGAGGCCAAGGGCATCAACTTTGTCCCGACGGTCGGCTTCAACGTGACGCATGTGAAGGGCGACACGATCACGCTAACCGGCGGCGAAACCCTGCTGCTGGAAGACTACACCTCGTTCGTGGGCTTCGTCGGCGGCGCGCTGACCCAGACCAAGATCGCCGAAGACGGCACCTCGGCGCTGACCACCTTCGTCTCGGGCAACTACTATCAGGACTTCAGCGGCGACCGCACGGCGCAGTTCGATCTTGATGGTGCTGGGCCGACACCCGCCGATCCGGTGACCGTTGCCTCGATCGGCGGCTTTGGTGAGCTGTCGCTGGGTGTGAACTATGTCCAGATCCTCGACAACGGCCCTGCCGGCGCCAAGCAGCTGAACGCTTCGGTCCGCGCGGATGCCCGCTTTGGCGAGAATGTCAGCGACGCCTACTCGATCACCGCGCAGGTCCGCCTGTCGTTCTGATCGCTTCGCATCGTCAGAAACCCCGGCAGGTCCGCCCTGCCGGGGTTTGTCATGCAGGTGCGCAAAACCAGACTTGATCCGCCGCCTGCAAGGACGCAGGATGCCCCCGGGGCCTTGTGGGTCACGGTTTTCATAAGTGGTTGATTTCGTGATTGCAGGCCACTTCGGCCGACAGGGAAGATTGAGGGCAGGATGTCTTGGTTCAGCAAGGTCGCGTGGAAGGAAGGGCTGTTCCTGCAGCCTCACCACCTTCAGCAGAATGACCGCTACGTCGAGAAGCTCGTCGAAGCGCGGACGCGCCATGTCTCGCCCTATCCCTGGGGCATCGAGGAAATGCGCCTGAACCGCGACCGCCTGCAGCAGGGCCGCGTGGAACTGGCGCTGGCGGCGGGCATCTTTCCCGATGGCACGCCCTTTGATGCGCCGGCGGTCAGCCCGCTGCCACGGGCGATCGAGGTTCCCGAAGGGTCAGACGGCCTGTTCGTCTGGCTGACCCTGCCCGATCTGGTGATGAACAGCCGCGAGATCGCCATGGACGCCGAGGCGGATGCGGCCACGCGCTTTGTGCTGGGCGCCGAAACCGTGGCGGATTCGGCCAGCGCCATGCGGATCGAACAGCAGATCGAAATCGCCAACCCCCGGCTGGAGCTTGACATCCGTTCAACCCCCAAGCCCGGCTACCAGTGCCTGAAGGTCGGCCGCATCATCGAAGTGCGCGACAATGTCGTGATCATGGATGATGCCTTCCCCCCGCCCCTGCTGACCATCACCGGCCATTCGGTGGCGCTGGGTTGGCTGGACCGGGTGATCGGCTGGGTCGAAACCAAGCTGGAAAGCCTTGCGCGCTATGCAGCCGATCCCAGCGCAGCCGGTGGGTTGCAGGCGACCGACTATTTCATGCTTCTGGCCCTGAACCGGGAAATCAACGTGCTGCGCCACCTGCGCGCCAGCCGCTATGTCCATCCCGAACGGCTGTTCGAAGAGCTTCTGCGCTTTTCGGGTGAGTTGTGGACCTTTGACCACGACAAGCGGCAGGCCCCGGCCTATGCCCCCTATGACCACGCCGACCTGAAGGGCAGCGTCGAACCGGTGGTGCGCGACATCCAGCGCCTTCTGTCGCGCGATGTCGGCCGGGCCACCCGGCTGGAACTGGTGCAGGTGCGGCAGAATTCCTATCTGGCGCAGGTGCCCGACCGGAACCTGTTCCGCGATGCAACCTTCGTCATCGAGGTGGAGTCGAGCCGCAGCCTGACGGTCGTCGCGCAGCAGTTCCCGCTTCTGTGCAAGGTCGGTCCGAACACCCGCATGGCCGAGATCGTCAACAACAACCTGCCGGGGATCGAGCTGATCCACGCGCCCACCCCGCCGCGCCAGATCCGGGCGGTGTCGCGCAATGTTTACTTCATCATCGAGAAGAACTCGCCACTGTGGAGAGAGTTCTCGACGGCCCCCGCCATCGGCATGCACTTCGCCGGCGACTGGCCGGACCTGAAACTGGAACTCTGGGCGATCGTGGAGACGCGCGCATGAGGGCTGGGCGATGAGCAGCGACAAGGACAAGACCGTTATCGGCGGCGCGCTTCCGGGCGGTGTCGCGCCCATGCCCAGCGGCGGCAAGCGCCAGGCCACGCCCAACCAATCGACCGTCATCGGCGGCCCGTTGCCCGGCGGCGGCTTTGGCGCCCCGCAGCAGCCGGGCGGATTTGGCGGCGGTCAGGGCGGCGGCTTCGGCGGGCAGCCGGGGGGCTTCGGCGGGCAACCCGGCGGCTTTGGCGCCCCTTCGGGCGGCGGCGGGTCCGATGATCCCTGGGGCAGCGGCGGTGGTGGCGGGTTCGGCACGCCGGCACCCTCGCCCCAGCAGGGCGGCGGTTACGGCGGCGGCTATGCGCCGGGCGTCGGTCAGGGCCAGCCAGGCTTTGGCGCGGGCGGCACGGCCTTTGGTCAGCCCAACCAGAACCAGCGCACGGTGATCGGCGGGCCCTTTGCCCCGCAAGACAGCTTTTTCCCCGATGTCTCGACCGCGCAGCCCACGAATTACAACCATCAGGGCCCCAAGATCGACCTGCGCGTTGCACTGTCGGCCAAGGGTCTGGGCGCCGGCGGGCCGAAAAGCCCGATGCTGGCCGCCGCCGCCAATCTGATGATCCTGTTCGGCCGCCTGCGCACCCAGATGGTCGATATGGACGCCCGTCCGCTGATGGAGCATGTGACGCGCGAGATCGAGGTGTTTGAGAAGAACTGTCTCGACGCCGGCATCGACAACCACGAAACGCAGGTCGCCAAGTATCTGCTGTGTTCGACAGCCGACGACATCGTGCAGAACATCCCGGGCAATGACCGGCATGTCTGGATTCAATATTCGATGACGGTGCGGTTCTTCAACCGCCGCACCTCGGGCGTGGGCTTCTTTCAGGAAGTCGAGAAGGCGCTTCAGGCCCCGGCCCAGCGCTTCCAGCTTCTGGAACTGGCGATGACCTGCCTGTCGCTCGGCTTTGAAGGCCAGTATCGCACGGCGCCGAACGGCGCGGTGGAACTGTCGCGTATCCGCGGCATGATCTATGACAGCCTGCGGCGCGTGCAGCCGCGGCCGGATGACGATGTCTCGCCGCGCTGGCAGCCGGTGGACATGGGCCGCCGCCGCCGCTTCGGCGGCACGCCGCTGTGGGTGACGGGTTCGGTTCTGGGCCTGGCGCTGATGGGGGCCTATTTCGGCCTGTCCACCCTGATCTCGAACGAAGGCAACATCGTTTCGCAGCGGCTGTTGTCGATGCACCCCACCTCCGAGGTGGCGCTGGTGCGCCCCGCCGCCGTCGCCTTTGAGCCGCTGGTGGTGGACAACGAGGAATTCATCGACAAGGGCCAGCTTGACCGGCTGCGCGGCGGCCTGTCTTCCGACATCGAAAACGGCAATGTCGAAGTGGACATGAAGGGCGACTTCATCTTTGTCCGGGTGTCGAACGCCCTGCTGTTCGCCACCGGCAAGGCCGATACCAAGCCCGAATTCGCCGAACTTGCCGCCCGCATCTCGACCGCGCTGAACGCCGAGCCGGGTCCGGTCTTTGTCTTCGGCTATACCGACAACGTCCCGATGAGCGGGCGCGGGCGCTTCAAGAACAACCACGACCTGTCGCTGGCGCGCGCCGAAGCGGTGAAGAAGGTTCTGGCCGAGACGATGACCGACAAGGAACGCTTTGTCGTCGAAGGCAAGGGCGAGGCCGACCCGATCGGCGACAATGCGACCGACGACGGCAAGGCGCTGAACCGTCGCGTCGAGATCATGATCAAGCGGCAGGAAACGCTGGGCGCCGATTTCACGGTGCCCGCCACCCCCGCCGAGCCGGCCGCCGAAGAAGCGGCCCCCGCAGAACAGGCCGATTGAGGACCAGAACGCATCATGGGTTGGGTAAAGCTTCTTCTGGTGGTCCTGGGCTTTCTGGCCTTTTCGGCGGTGGTGTTCTTTGCCGGGCCGCTGATCGGCTTTGGGGAGTCGCGGCCCTTCGATCCGCTGTGGGTGCGGCTGACGATTATCGGCGTTCTGGCGCTGATCCTGCTGATCTGGGCGCTGATCATCCTTCTGCGCCGCCGCAAGGGGCAGGCCGCGCTGGAAAAGGCGCTGGTTGCCGACGTGCCGCCGACCGGCGATGGCCGCGAGCTTGCCGAACGGATGCAGGGCGCGCTATCGACGCTGAAGAAATCGGGCGGCAAGCACTACCTTTACGACCTGCCCTGGTATGTGATCATCGGCCCGCCGGGTTCGGGCAAGACGACGGCGCTTCTGAACTCGGAAATCAAGTTCCCGCTGGCTGCGACCGAACAGGGCGGGCTGAAGGGCTTTGGCGGCACCCGCTATTGCGACTGGTGGTTTGCCGAGGATGCGGTGCTGATCGACACCGCCGGCCGCTACACCACGCAGGACAGCGACGAAGGCAATGACAAGGCCAGCTGGTCCTCTTTCCTGTCGCTTCTGAAGAAGAACCGGCCGAAACAGCCGATCAACGGCGTGATCCTGGCCTTCTCGGTCTCCGACCTGATGCGCGCAGATGCCGAGACGATTACCAAGCACGCCGAAACCGTCCGCGCCCGTCTGGCGGAAATTCATGAGGCGCTGAAGGTCGATTTCCCGGTCTATGTGATGTTCACCAAGGCCGACCTGATCGCGGGGTTCCGCGAATATTTCGCCAGTTTCTCGGCCAGCCGGCGCAAGAAGGTCTGGGGCGCCACCTTCCAGACCCAGAACCGCAAGGACCAGACCTGGGACCGCGTTCCGGCGGAATACGACGCCCTGGTCTCGCGCCTGTCGGAAGAGGTCATCGACCGGATGTCGGAAGAACCCGACGGGGTGAACCGCATCGCCATCTTCGGCCTGCCCGGGCAGCTGGCCGAGATGAAGGACGAAATCTCAAGCTTCCTGCGTCAGGTGTTCGAGCCGACGCGCTACAAGTCCAGCGCCATCCTGCGCGGCTTCTATTTCTCCAGCGGCACGCAGGAAGGCACGCCGATCGACCAGGTTCTGGGCGCGATGAACCGCAGCTTCGGCGGTCAGGACGTATCGGGCCTGATGTCGGGCAAGGGCAAAAGCTTTTTCCTGCACGACCTTCTGGAAAAGGTCATCTTCGCCGAACAGGGCTGGGTCAGCTATGACCGCAAGGCAGTCCGCCGGTCTTCGGTGATCCGCATGGTGGTGACGACGGCGATGCTTCTGGTCTCGGTCGGCGTTCTGGGGGCCTGGGGCTACAGCTATTATAACAACCGGCAGCTTGTCTCCTCGGTCGAGGCGGCGCTGGCCGATTACGAACTGGCGGCGACGACAGACCTGCAGGCGCCCGAGGTGTCGGACACCGACCTTCTGCGCGTGGCCAACCACCTGCAGATCCTGCGCACCATGCCCGCCGGCTTTGAAAGCGCCGAGATCGACGATTCCGGCTGGACCCGCGGCTTTGGCCTGTCGCAGCAGGGGGCGCTGCGTCAGTCGGCACGCGATGCCTATGCGCAGGGGCTGGAACGTCTGCTGCGTCCGCGTCTGGTTCTGCGCGTCGAGGAACAGCTTCAGGCGCTGATCGCGGGGAACGAACAGCTTGCGATCTATGAAACGCTGAAGGTTTACAAGGCTTTGGGCGGCGCCGCGCCGGTGCCGCAAGATGAATTTGTCCGCAACTGGTTTGAACAGGACTGGCGGCTGGTCACCTATCCGGGGATCAACAACGAATCTGCCCGGACCATGCTGATGAACCATCTTGTCGCCATGCTGGAACTGGACGACAGCACGACCCCCGCCGTCACCCTGAACGCCGATCTGGTCAGCAAGGCCGAGGTGATCCTGGGCCGGATGAGCGTGGAAGAGCAGGCCTATTCGCTGATCAAGGCCAGCGCGCCCTATGCCGGCATCCCCGATTTCAACCTGGTGGAACGCGCGGGCGCCGATGCCCGTCTGGTCTTTGAAACCGTGGATGGCAGCGACCTTTCGGTGCTGGGGGTTCCGGCGCTTTTCACCTATCAGGGCTTCAACGACTTCTTTCTTGATCAGCTGGCCCTTGTTGCCCAGAAGATCGAGACCGAGCAATGGGTGATGGGCAAGCAGGCCGAAGAGGCCGACATCAACGAACAGCTTGCCCGGCTGGGCCCGACGCTGCTGCGCCGCTACCGCGAAGATTTCATCGCCGCCTGGGAAACCATGCTTGAGAATATCAAGCTGGCGCCGATGGCTGCCGACAAGCCTGCCTATCAGGCGCTTTCCGCCGCCGCCGCGCCCGCAACCTCGCCCATCCTGAAACTGGTGCAGGCGATCAGCGACGAAACCCGCCTGACCGCCCCGCCCCGCGCGGCAGGGGCAGAGGGCGGCATTGCCGATACTGTCGAAGGCATGGGCGACGCGGTGGATGAAGCCGCCGGCTCCATCGAGGCGCGCATCGTCAGCCGGGTTTCGGGGCTGGAGCGGATCGGTCTGGAACTGGCGATTGCCGCCGGCAAGTCGCAGGCCCGGGCCGGTGCAGCGGGCACCGCGGGCGGCGCGGGCTTTGTGCCGGGTGAAGACATCGAGGCGAATTTCCAGGAATATCACCTGCTTCTGGAAGGCACGCCCGGCCAGCGCCCCATCGACGCGCTTCTGAAAAGCTTTGACGCCGTGTTGCAGGGCCTGATCATCTCGGCCCAGTTCAATCAGGCGCAGGCGGCGGCGCAGATGCCGACGCTGATCGGTCAGCTGAAGGCCACGGTGTCGAAACTGCCCGCACCGATCCAGCGCATGGTGAACGAGGCGATCGACGATTTCGAAGGCGATGCCGCGTCCTCGACCATCTCGCAGATCAACCAGGAACTGACGCAGCAGGTCGCCGCCGTCTGCACCCAGGTGGTGGACGGGCGCTTCCCCTTCTCGAACAATCCGGGCCGGCAGGTGCCGCTTTCGGAATTCGCGCAGGTCTTTGCGCCTGACGGCGTGCTGGACCGGTTCTTCAACACCCATCTGGCGGTGCATGCCAACATGGGCGCCGGCGACTGGACGTGGAACCCCGACAGCCCGCTGGCCGACAAGCTGAGCCTGCAGACCCTGCGCCAGTTCCAGCGCGCGGCGGCGATCCGCGATGCCTTCTTCCCAGGCCGCAGCCCGACGGTCAGCCTTGAGGTGACGATCATCCAGACCCAGGCGCATGACCGCGTGCGCCAGTCGGTTCTGGTGGTGGATGACCAGCCGGTGCAGATGCGCCAGAAGGGCAATACTCCGGTCACCATCAAATGGCCGGGCGGCGGCGGCAACACCACGCTGCAGCTGTTGCCGGAAATCGGCAACCGCGAAAGCCAGAAGATCTGGCAAGGGCCCTGGGCCTTCATGCAGTTCATCCGCGAGGGCAGCCCGCGTCAGGTGGGCGACGTGCTGCAGGTCAGCCACATCGTCGGCGGCCGCAACATCAGCTATGACATCCGCGTCAATGCCCTGACCAACCCCTTCAACATGGCCGAGCTGCGGGAATTCCGCTGCCCGACGGGGCTGTAACCGATGGCGTTGGGCGTTTATGGCAAGCACCCCGCCAAGGGGGATTTCGTCGAATACGGACTGCCGCCCGATCTGCGGGCGGCGCTGGAAAGCTGGCTGGATCAGGCTCTGGCCGAGGCGCGCGAAACGCTTGGCCCGGCATGGGAACAGGTCTGGGCCACCGCGCCGCAGCTGCGTTTCTGGCTGGGTGAAGCGATCTGGGGTCAGCCGGTGGCGGGCGTTCTGGCCCCCAGCCGTGACCGCGTTGGGCGGCGGTTCCCGCTGGTGATGGTCGCCACCGGCGCCGATGCGCCGCCGCCGCCGGTGACCGGCGGTCAGGCATGGCACGCGGCGCTGTCGGCCCATGTCGGCGCCTGTCTGGCGCAAACCGTGCTGGACCAGCCGGCCGAACTGGTGACAGAAGCTCCCTGGCCCGAGGCGGCCGAGGGCATCACCGCGGCGCTGCCGCCTGAGTTCTGGGCCGTCCGGCCCGGCGCGGAAAGCGGCGCGCTGTGGGAAGACGTGGCGCTGGCCGATCACCGCCGCGCCGCTGCCGGCCGCAGCTACTGGTGGGCCGAGGGGGCATCGGCCTTTGCCGCAGCACCGCTGGCCGAAGCCTTTGCAGAGCCGGAACCGGAACCCGCGCCGGAACCCGAAGCAGCAGCAGCAGAGCCGGAAGAGATCGCAGAAGCCGAAGCCGAAACTGCACCGGCCGAGACCGACGCCCCGGCCGACCCGGTGGATGAGGCCCCTGCCCCCGCGTCGGATGAAGATGTCTGGGCCGTCGCCGGCCTGCCCGAGGATGAAGGTTCGCCCTTCGATCCCGCCCCCGGCGGCGGGCTTAGCCTGTTTGCGGCGCCCGAGGCGGGCGATCTGGCGGTTGCGGCGCCCGCGCCGGCCCCGGTTTCGGCCCCTTTGGCGGCCGTCGCGGCAGCGCCACCCCGGCCTGCACAGGTCTGGGCCGGTCAGGGCTTGCCCCCCGGCGCGGTTCTTGCATGGTTTTTCAAAGGACATGCTGGCAATGGCTAGGCAGATGCGCCCCTTTGCGCCTAATCTCGGCACCAAGACCAATCCGCGGGAGGCTGGATGATCGAGGCACCCTTCCTGTTCGAGACCGGCGCTGCCTCGGACACCGGCCGCGTCCGCAATCACAATGAGGACAGTTTCCTCACCCAGCCCGAAAGCGGGGTCTGGCTGGTGGCGGATGGCATGGGCGGGCATCAGGCCGGCGACTTTGCCAGCCGGACCATCGCCGAATCCGTCGCCTCGGTCGGCCGGCCGGCTTCGGCGCCCGATCTTCAGGCACGCTTCCTGGACCGGGTGGCGCGGGCCCATGCCATCATCCAGGACCAGTCGCGGCGGCTGAACGGCGCGACGGTGGGGGCGACGCTGGTTGCGCTGCTGACCTATGACCGGCATTTCGCCTGCATCTGGTCGGGCGACAGCCGGATCTACCTTCTGCGCGGCGGCCAGTTTCAGCAGGTGACGACCGACCATACCGAGGTGAACGAACTGCTGCGGCAGGGCGCCATCTCGGCCGAGCAGGCGGCCTCCTGGCCCCGGCGCAACGTGATCACCCGCGCCATCGGCGTGCATGACCGCCCGATGACCGATGAAATCGCCGGCGCGCTGGCTCATGGCGACACGTTCCTTCTGTGTTCGGACGGCCTGACCGAGCATGTCGAAGACCGCGAGATGGCCGAGGCGCTGTCCACCATGGCGCCGCAGCAGGCCTGCGATGCGCTGGTGCAGACCACGCTGGCGCGCGGCGCAAAGGACAATGTGACGGTTGTCGTCGTCAGGGCGATGGACCGGCAGGCGGCGGCGCTGGGCGCACAACCGCAGGGCCACCGCGCCAGCGGCGGCGACGAATGGCATGTGGATGCATAGGATATGACGGACGACACCCCCAAGACCAGCGCGGGCGGGCAAGGCGGTGCGCAAGGCAAGCCGGTGACGACGGTCACGGCCGGCACGCTCATCATGGGCACCTACGAGATTGAAAAGCTGATCAACTCGGGCGGCATGGGCGAGGTGTACCGCGGCCGCAACATCCACAACGGCGAGCCGGTGGCGATCAAGATCGTGCTGCCCTCGCTGGCGCATGACCAGAAGATCGTCGCGCTGTTCCAGAAGGAATCGACCGTCCTGTCGCGCCTCGCGCATGAGGCGATCGTGCGCTACCACGTCTTCACCAACGATCCGACCATCGGCCGCCCCTGCATGGTGATGGAGTTCGTGTCCGGCACGGCGCTGGCCGACCGGATCGAACAGGGGCCGATGCCGCTGGACGAAGTGAAGGTGATGCTGCGCCGCGTGGCCTCGGGCCTCGACAAGGCGCACCGCGCGGGCGTGGTTCACCGTGACCTTTCGCCCGACAACGTCATTCTGGAAGAAGGCTCGGTCGAACATGCCAAGCTGATCGACTTCGGCATTGCGAAGTCGTCGAACTTCGGTTCG
Organism: Paracoccaceae bacterium; assembly: GCA_014859945.1. GTDB lineage: Bacteria > Pseudomonadota > Alphaproteobacteria > Rhodobacterales > Rhodobacteraceae > Fuscibacter. The sequence continues at coordinate 30,360 of JACZKR010000038.1, forward strand.
GGCACGCTGCTGCAGGGCCAGTTCGCCGGCAAGTTCAACTGGGTCTCGCCCGAACAGCTGGGCGCCTATGGCGGGCAGGTGGACGGGCGGTCCGACATCTACTCGCTGGGCCTGATCATCGCTGGCGCCAGCCGGGGTCAGGTGTTGCAGATGGGCGCCTCGATCGTCGATGCCGTGGGCAAGCGCGCCACGGTTCCGGCGCTGGACGGGGTGGACCCCGCTCTGGTGCCCCTGCTGACATGGATGCTGCAGCCCGATCCGGGCCAGCGCATCGAGAGCATGGCCAAGGTCATCGCGGTGCTGGACGACCCGTCGCTGATCCCGCAGGCCGCCGCCCCCGCCGCGCCCGATCCCAACCGCACGGTGATTGAGCCGCTGCCGGTCATGACCGCGCCGCCGGCGGCACCGATGCCGCCGGCGCCCGTTCCCACAGTGC